>NZ_JBEXDZ010000051.1:0-55746 GCF_040606085.1 Streptomyces sp. NPDC005485
CTTCCGGTCCTACTCGGAGTCGTGAACGCCCCGTGGACTTCAGATCTCGCGTGCTGTCAGTTCGGGACGGCGCGGGGCGGCGCGGGGGGGCCCCCCCCCCCCCCGGCGCCCTCTGTGCTGCTACCCCTCCTTGGCCGCTACTGCTTGTTGACGATCACGGCCTGGATGGCGTTGGTGTTCGAGTCGTAGATCCCGATGACCTGCTGCCCGAAGGCGAAGGCTTCCTGGACCTCGTCGTGCGTGACCTGGTTCGGGTTGACCAGGGGGTACCACGTGTTGTTGATGAACAGGTAGAGGATCGACGGCTGGCCCGGGAGCGGGGTGACGACATCCCAGAACTTCGTGGCGATGCCGCTCGCCAGCGCCTGTGCCTCGACAGCGCTCTGCAGCACCAGAGGCCGGCCCTGCTGTTGCTGCTGACCGCCGAGCTGCTGGAGCAACTGCTGGAACGGCTGCTGCTGGCCGAGCTGCTGGAGCTGCTGCTGAAGATGCGGCGGCAGTTGCTGCTGACCGATGCCCTGCTGGCCGTACGGCTGCTGCTGTTGCTGACCGAAGGGCTGCTGCTGGCCGATGCCCTGCTGACCGTAGGGCTGCTGCATCTGCTGCCCGAACGGCTGCTGCATCTGCTGGCTGTAAGGCTGCTGCTGTTGCTGGCCCATGCCCTGCTGCTGTCCGACCTGCTGCGGGGGTGCCGTGCTCGGGCCCTGCTGGCCCTGCTGTTGGCCGTACTGCTGTCCCTGCTGGCTCATCTGCGGGGTCGTGCTCATGCGGGTGCCACCTTCCATCAATGGTTGGTTGCGTTGATCCGTCGGTCCCCGACGACCAGGTCCTCAGCCCGTGACCACCAGGCCGACGATCTCGTCGTCCGAGAACCAGACACGTACGTCCGGCCGTCCCCCCGCGAACGCGGTGTGCACCGCCTGGCGGATCTCGGGGGACGGGTTGTTCAGGTTGCGCCAGGCACCGGCCACGAACAGCCTGAGCCTGGGCGGGAGTTCACGCGGATACGGCAGCAGCTCGTCCCAGTACCGCTCGGCCTGGCCCGAGCCGACCGCCTCCGGCAGCAGATGGGTGACCGCCGCCCTGATGTCCGGCCGGTTGCCGATCCGCTGCGACGCGGGCCGGCCCGGAGCGTCCTGCTGCGGAGAACCCGTCGCCCGCAGCACCGCGCGGGCACGTTCCGGCGAGATCGTTTCCTGGCCCGCCGACTTGAGCATCCCCTGCAGCGCGGCCAGGGCTCCGACCACCACCGGCGAGGCGGAGGAGGTCCCGGAGAACGTGTCCGTGTACCAGGCGATCTCCTCGGCGCCGCCCTGCAGATCGCCGGGCCGGTCCCAGAAGCCGCCGGTGGTCGTGACCTCACGGCCCCAGCCCTGCGCGTCCACGCGTGCCCCGTAGTTGGAGAACGCGAGCCGTGAGCGGTCCGGGCCGTGGTCGCGGCCGTGCATGCCGGGCGGCGGTGCGCCCGCGCCGACCAGGACCGCGCCGGAGGACTGGTTGGAGGGGTTGAACGGGTTGCGCCACCACTCCGGGAACTCGTCCGGGCGGCGCTCGTACACCGCGTCGTCGAGCGACTCGGCGCCGTTGCCCGCGGCCGCCACCACGATGACGCCCTTGGCGGTCGCGTACCGGACGGCCGCGTAGTTGTCGGGCCACCACTCGATCGCTATGTAGCCCTGCTGGTCGTCGCGCTGTTCGAAGTCGAACCGCGGCCCGGGGGCGTGCAGTTCGATCAGGATGATGTCGCCGGGGTTCAGCCGCTCGGCCGCCGCGTGGATCGCGGCCGCCGAACCGATGCCCTGGAAGGACGCGGCGGCGGTCACCGCGTCCGGCACGATGCCGGTGATCCCGTGTTCGCCCTGATCCCCACCGATCACGCCGATGACGGCGGTGCCGTGGTTGCGCCAGGCGATGTCGGTCAGCGGTGTGCCGACGACGACGCCCGCGAGCTTCGCGGCCAGATCCTCGTGGCCGAGCTGCCAGGCGCCCTCCACGTCGATCACCGTCACGCCCTGACCCGTTCCGCCGGGCCGCTGCCACGCCCAGTGGGCGTCGATGCCCTCGGGCGCGGGTCGCAGATAGCCCTGGCGGCTGGTGAAGTCGGGGGTGACGGGCGCCCCTTCCTTGCGCCGACGGGTCTCGTCCGCGCTCTGCCCCACCGAACCCACCGAAGCCGGAACGGCGCCCGGCTTCACGTACGCCGTGTCGATCTCCGGCAGCGCGGCGATGCGTGAACGGAGTTCCTGGGCACGGCTCTCGACGCCGCGCACCCGGTAGAAGAGCGCGAGGTCGGGCACGCTCTCGGTGCCTGCCGCAGCGGACTGCTGCAGCCGCTCCTCACTGCCGAACAGCGGTTCCAGGGCGAGCTGTTCGTCGCTGAGGAACATGTTGAGGGCCGACAGGTCGGCGCCGGCCGCCGAACGAACGCCCTCGGTCCCGGCGCGCAGCCGGGCCTCCGAGCGTGCGACGACGATCAGCTCCTGCTCGGCTCCTCGATAGGTGAATCCCGCTCCGTCGGGCCCCGGCCCGGACGCTCCCGGGCCCTGCGCCGGCTGTACCTGGTCGGTCATCGCGTGCCGCTCCCTTCGTCCATGCGGGTGGCCGTGCAACGGGTCGACGCGGTGCCAAGTCCCGTCTCCGGGCCGCGTCTTCGGGGCACACCCTGCTACGCGTCGGGCGACTCGTCCAGACCGCTTTCGCCAACTGCGTTTGAAATGAAGTTGAATGGGGAACCCTGTGCAATCCGTCCGGAAACAGATGTCACGCCGCAATCCGGCCAAAGGCTGCGGAGGCGGATGTCATGTGATGGGGTGGCAGCGACTGTTGACCATCGATCCGGCCGTTGCCGGACTCCGCGGAAGGACGCTCCATGCACCGTTCCTTCGCACGTCGAACACTGCTCACCACCGCTGCCGCGCTGGGAGGAACAGCGCTTGTGGGCGGCACCGCCCAGGCGGCCGAACAGCATTGGCCCGCCCAGTTCCCGTTGCCCGACGGCTTCGCACCCGAGGGCATCACCATTGGCAAGACTCCGTTCGCGTACTTCGGGTCCCTCGCGAACGGCGACATCTATCGCGCGAGCCTCGCCACCGGGCGCGGCCGCGTCATCAGCAAGGGACTCGGCGCCGAACACCCCACCGTGGGGCTGAAGATCGACCTGCACGGCAGACTCTTCCTCGCCGGCGGTTCGAGCGGCGAGCTGCGCACGGTCGACGCGCGCAGCGGGAAGATCGAGAAGGTGTACGCCGTCGGCGGCACCTTCGTGAACGACGTGGTCCTCACCCCCGGTGCGGCCTGGTTCACCGAGACCTACCAACCCGTGCTCTACGGGCTGGCGTTGGGTCCGCACGGCCGACCCGGCGCCGTCACCACCCTGCCGCTCACCGGCGACTGGGTGCAGGGCCCCGACTTCACCGCCAACGGCATCGAGCGCACGCCCGACGGTAAGGCGCTGCTGGTGGTGAACACGATCGCGGGCGGCGGGGGGCTGATGCGGGTGGATCCCCGTACCGGGGTGGCCACCGCGGTGGACCTCGGACCGTCCAAACTGCCCAACGGTGACGGGTTGTTGCTGCTTGGACGGATCCTCTATGCCGTTCAGCAGGCGGACAACCTCATCGACGTGTTCCGGCTGAACGCCTCCGGCACCAAGGGCAGGGCGATCGCCCGGATAACCGACACGCGCTTCCGCATCCCGACGACGGTCGCGGCGTGGGGCGACCGTCTCTACCTGCCGAACGCGCGCTTCGACGTCGAGCCGAAACCGGACACCGATTACGACGCGGTGGCGGTGGCCCAGGTCTGACGGGCCCGGGACGACGAAGGGGCGGTGCGCTTCACGCGCACCGCCCCTGCCGGTTCAGTCCCTGCCGGTTCAGCCCCTGCCGGTTCAGTCTTCCGAGGAGTTGTCCGACGAACTGTCGGGCGAACTGTCGGGGGAGTCGTCCGAGGACTCGTCCGGCCCGTCGTCCTCGGCGTCGGTCTCCGGCCGCTGCGCCTTGGGCGGCCGGACGCGGCCGCCCGGGCCGTCCTTCAGATACGAGGGGGAGTCGCCGCTCTCCGTCGCGTGGCCGCCGGACGGGGTCGCCGGACCACCGCCGTCGCGCCTGCGCAGATAGCGCTCGAACTCGCGGGCGATCGCCTCGCCCGACGCCTCGGGCAGCTCGGCGGTGTCCCGGGCCTCCTCCAACGTCTGCACGTACTCGGCGACCTCGCTGTCCTCGGCTGCCAGCTGGTCCACGCCCAGCTGCCAGGCCCGCGCGTCCTCGGCCAGCTCGCCCAGCGGGATGCGCAGGTCGATGAGGTCCTCAAGGCGGTTGAGGAGGGCCAGCGTGGCCTTCGGGTTCGGCGGCTGCGAGACGTAGTGCGGGACGGCCGCCCACAGCGACACCGCCGGGACGCCCGCGTGCGTGCACGCCTCCTGGAGGATGCCGACGATGCCCGTGGGGCCCTCGTACTTGGTCTCCTCCAGGTCCATCGTGCGGGCCAGGTCGGCGTCGGAGGTGACCCCGCTGACCGGCACCGGACGTGTGTGCGGGGTGTCGCCGAGCAGTGCGCCGAGGATCACCACCAGTTCCACGCCGAGCTCGTGCGCGAAGCCCAGGATCTCGTTGCAGAACGAGCGCCAGCGCATCGACGGCTCGATGCCCCGCACCAGCACCAGGTCACGCGGCTTGTCGCCGCCGACCCGGACCACCGACAACCTTGTCGTCGGCCAGGTGATCTTGCGGACACCGCCGTCAAGCCACACGGTGGGGCGGTTCACCTGGAAGTCGTAGTAGTCCTCGGCGTCGAGCGCGGCGAACACCTCGCCCTTCCACTCCCTGTCCAGATGCGCGACCGCGGTGGAGGCGGCGTCGCCGGCGTCGTTCCAGCCTTCGAACGCGGCCACCATGACCGGGTCGACCAGCTCGGGAACCCCCTCGAGCTCGATCACCCAGCGCCTCCTTCCGACGTGCCCTCGTGTACGCACCAACCTTACGGCGTTCGCCGGGGGCCTCCGCAGCCCCCTTGCACGGGGGAGTGAACGGATCACTGCCCCGATCGCCACCCCGGAACACCCCTGAGTCATCCGAGCTGTGAACGGGCCGCGACCGGCCAACTCCGCTGCGGATTCCGGAGGTTGCGAGAGGTCCCGCCTTAGATCGGATGATCACACGCTGCTCGGGAGGCGGCGGCCGGCGGGAGTATCCCGGCCCCGGCCGTCACAGGGTGCTGCGCAGCCACTGCTCCACGCTCGCGATGTGCACGGTCGCCCAGGAGCGGGCCGCCTCGGCGTCCCGGTCGCGCAGGGCGCTGAGGATCGCCCGGTGCTCGTGCAGGGTGCGGCTGACCGCGTCCTCCTGGGTCAGGCCGCGCCAGATCCGGGCCCGGGTGGTGGGTCCGGAGAGGCCGTCGAGCAGGGAGCACAGCACCGAGTTTCCGGAGCTCTGCACGATGCCCCGGTGGAACTCCAGGTCGCCCGCGACCAGCTCCTCCACCGACGGCGCGGCGCCGAGCTTGTCCAACTGCGCGGCCAGCGCGTCGATCTGCTGCTCGCTGATGCGGGAGGCCGCCATCGCCGTGGCGGCCGGCTCCAGGATGCGGCGCACGGCCAGGAACTCCAGGACCGTGTCGTCGCGGTGGAAGTCGACGACGAAACTCATCGCCTCCAGCAGGAGCTGCGGATCCAGGCTGGTGACGTACGTGCCGTCGCCCTGCCGGACATCGAGGATGCGGATGAGCGACAGGGCGCGTACGGCCTCCCGCAGGGAGTTGCGCGACAGCCCGAGCTCGGCGGCGAGTTCGCTCTCCTTGGGCAGCCGGTCGCCGGGGCGCAGCGCGCCGGAGACGATCATGCCCTTGATTTTCTCGATCGCCTCGTCGGTGACTGCCATGGCGGGCCTCCCAGTCGTTCAGACATCCGATGTCTCAGGCCATTATGGAGGTTCAGCAGGGTGAACGGGGACGGAACGGAACCGGAAATCCACAGCTCGGACGACTGTTCCCGGTTCGGCGAGTCCGCCTGGCCCCAGAAGACTAGACGGCCGCCTCGGCCCGAGAGCCCGCAGGGCATGCGCGAGGGGCGGCTCCCCCCGTGGAAGCCGCCCCAAGTCGCGTCGGGCGACTACTTCTTGTCGAGCAGGTCCTGCACCTTGCCGCGGACGTCGTCCGTGGCAAGACCGCGGATCGTCAGCGTCGTACGGCGGCGCAGCACGTCGTCCGCCGTCTCGGCCCACTCGTTGTCGCGGGCGTAGACGACCTGCGCCCAGATCTCCGGGGCGTCCGGATGGACCCGCTCGCCGAGCTCCGGGTTCTCGTTCGCCAGGCGGGCGATGTCGAAGGCCAGCGAGCCGTAGTGGGTGGCCAGGTGCCGGGCGGTGTCGGCGCCCATGCGCGGGCCGGGGGCAGGACCGTCGACGAGGAGCCGGTGGGCGACCGCGCGGGGGTTGGCGACACCCGGCAGCGGCAGCTTCTTCGGCAGCTCGGAGATCGGCTCGAAGTCCTCGCCCAGCGGGCGGCCCGGCAGCGCCTCCAGCTTCTTCATCACCGTACGGCCGATGTGGCGGAAGGTGGTCCACTTGCCGCCCGCGACGGACAGCATGCCGCCGCGGCCCTCCGTCACGACCGTCTCGCGCTTGGCCTTCGAGGTGTCGCCGGGGCCGCCCGGCAGCACGCGCAGACCCGCGAAGGAGTAGGTGATCAGATCACGGGAGAGCTGCTGGTCGCGGATGGAGAACGCGGCCTCGTCGAGTATCTGGGCCGTGTCCTTCTCGTTGACCGCGACGTCCGCCGGGTCGCCTTCGTACTCCTCGTCGGTCGTGCCGAGCAGCAGCATGTCCTCCCACGGGAGGGCGAAGGTGATGCGGTACTTGTCGATCGGGGTGGCGAGCGCGGCCTTCCAGGGGGAGGTGCGCTTGAGGACCAGGTGCGCGCCCTTGGAGAGGCGGATGGAGGGCGCCGCGTTCGGGTCCTCCATCTTGCGCAGGTGGTCCACCCACGGGCCGGTGGCGTTGAGCACCAGCCGCGCGGAGACGCCGAACTCGCTGCCGTCGAGGCGGTCGCGCAGCTCGGCACCGGTCACCCGGCCCCTGGTGAAGCGCAGACCGGAGACCTCGGCGTGGTTGAGGACGACGGCACCGGACTCGACGGCCGCGCGGACCGTCATCAGGGCCATCCGGGAGTCGTTCATCTGGTCGTCGCCGTACACGGCCACGGCCTTCAGGTTGTCGGTGCGCAGCTCGGGCACGTCCTGCGCGGCCTTCGAGGGGCTCAGCAGGTGCCCGACGCCGTCGCCGAACGCCGACAGGGCGGAGTAGGCGAAGACGCCCGCTCCGAGCTTCGCCGCGCCGTGCGGCCCGCCCTTGTACACGGGGAGGTAGAACGTGAGCGGATTCGCCAGGTGGGGGGCCACCTGGCGGGAGACCGCACGGCGCTCGAAGTGGTTCTCCGCCACCAGCTTCACCGCGCCGGTCTGCAGGTAGCGCAGACCGCCGTGGAGAAGCTTGGAGGAGGCGGAGGAGGTGGCACCGGCGAAGTCGCCGGCGTCGACCAGGGCCACCCGCAGCCCGGACTGAGCGGCGTGCCAGGCGGTGGAGATGCCCAGGATGCCGCCGCCGATGACGAGGAGGTCGTACGTCGCCTTGGAGAGCTGCTCCCGGGTCTCGGCGCGGCTCGGGTTGGAGCCGGAGGCCGGGCGCGAACCAAGGGCAGGCACGGACTGGAGGGTGGCTTGACTGGTCATGCGGGTTCTTACTCCTCGTCCTCGATCCAGCCCATGGTCCGCTCGACGGCCTTGAGCCAGCTCTTGTACTCACGGTCGCGGGTCTCCGCGTCCATGTTCGGGGTCCATTCCGCGGCCCGGCGCCAGTTGGCACGCAGGTCCTCGGTGTTGGTCCAGAAGCCGACGGCGAGACCGGCGGCGTAGGCGGCGCCGAGGCAGGTGGTCTCGGCGACCATCGGGCGCACCACGGGGGCGTCCAGGACGTCGGCCAGGGTCTGCATCAGCAGGTTGTTGGAGGTCATGCCGCCGTCGACCTTGAGGGCCGTGAGCTCGACGCCGGAGTCCTTCGTCATGGCGTCGCTGATCTCACGGGTCTGCCAGGCGGTGGCCTCCAGGACGGCGCGGGCGATGTGCGCCTTGGTGACGTACCGGGTCAGGCCGGTGATCACACCGCGGGCGTCGGGACGCCAGTACGGAGCGAACAGGCCGGAGAAGGCCGGTACGAAGTAGGCGCCGCCGTTGTCCTCGACCGACAGGGCGAGGGTCTCGATCTCGGCGGCGGACTTGATCAGGCCCATCTGGTCGCGCATCCACTGGACGAGCGAGCCGGTGACGGCGATGGAGCCCTCGAGGGCGTACACGGGAGCCTGGTCGCCGATGCGGTAGCCGACCGTGGTCAGCAGGCCCGAGTACGAGTTGATGATCTTGTCACCGGTGTTCATCAGCATGAACGTGCCGGTGCCGTAGGTGGACTTGGCCTCGCCCTCGGAGAAACAGGTCTGGCCGAACAGGGCCGCCTGCTGGTCGCCGAGCGCGGAGGCGACCGGGATGCCGCCGAGCAGGTCGCCCAGCTTGCCGCCGGTGATCTCGCCGTACACCTCGGCGGAGGAGCGGATCTCCGGCAGCATCGCCAGCGGGACGCCGATGGACTCGGCGATCTTCTCGTCCCACTCAAGCGTGTGCAGGTTCATCAGCATCGTGCGGGAGGCGTTGGTGACGTCGGTGACGTGCTTGCCGCCGTTGACACCGCCCGTCAGGTTCCAGATGACCCAGGTGTCCATGGTGCCGAAGAGGATGTCCCCGGCCTCGGCGCGCTCACGCAGGCCCTCGACGTTGTCGAGCAGCCAGCGTGCCTTGGGGCCCGCGAAGTACGACGCGAGGGGCAGGCCCGTCTCGCGGCGGAAGCGGTCCTGGCCGACGTTGCGGCCGAGCTCCTTGCAGAGCGCGTCGGTGCGGGTGTCCTGCCAGACGAGGGCGTTGTGGACGGGCTCACCGGTGTTCTTGTCCCACAGCAGCGTGGTCTCGCGCTGGTTGGTGATGCCGATGGCCTTGATGTCGTCGCGGGTGATGCCGGCCTTCTCGACGGCCGAGGCGACGACCTCCTGGACGTTGGTCCAGATCTCCGAGGCGTTGTGCTCGACCCAGCCCGGCTTCGGGAAGATCTGCTCGTGCTCCTTCTGGTCGACGGAGACGATGCGGCCGTCGCGGTCGAAGACGATGCAGCGGGA
The DNA here is from genome assembly GCF_040606085.1 of Streptomyces sp. NPDC005485. Classification (NCBI taxonomy): domain Bacteria; kingdom Bacillati; phylum Actinomycetota; class Actinomycetes; order Kitasatosporales; family Streptomycetaceae; genus Streptomyces; species Streptomyces sp. NPDC005485. Next base: position 9,211 of record NZ_JBEXDZ010000051.1, read on the forward strand.
CGAGGTGGTGCCCTGGTCGATGGCGGCGATGAAGGGGCCGGCGGTGTGTGCGTCGGTCACGGTGTGCTCCTGAAAGTTCCGTATGAAGGGGCTGGATCTACGCGGTGCCTGTGAAGCGCGGTGCCGTTAAGCGGTGCTGTACGAGGTGGTGTACGCGGTGCTTGCAGCGGTGCTCTTAAGCGAAGGCGACGTTGTATATGCCTGCGGCGATCGCTCCGCCGACCAGCGGACCGACGACCGGGATCCAGGCGTAGCTCCAGTCGGAGCCGCCCTTGTTGGGCAGGGGGAGCAGGGCGTGCACGATGCGCGGGCCGAGGTCACGGGCCGGGTTGATCGCGTATCCCGTCGGGCCACCGAGCGAGAGGCCGATGCTGACGACCACGAGAGAGGTGATCAGGGCGCCGATGGTGCCGAGGCCCTTGCCGTCGCCGTTGAGACCCTGGGTGAGGATCGCGAGCACGAGCACGACGGTGCCGATGATCTCGGTGGCCAGGTTCTGCACCACGTGACGGATCTCGGGGCCGGTGGAGAAGATGCCGAGCACGGGGCCGGCGCCGGTCTCCTGGGCCTCGACGGCCTTGACCTTGGTGGCCTGCGCGCCCGGACCGCCGACGATCTCCTTGTCGGTCAGGTGGGCCAGGAACTGGCCGTAGTAGGCGAGCCAGACCAGTGCGGCACCGATCATGGCGCCCAGCAGCTGACCGCCCCAGTAGGTGGGGAGGTCGCTGAAGTCCTTGTCCTTGATCGCGAGCGCGAGCGTCACGGCCGGGTTGAGGTGCGCACCCGAGAGGGGTGCCGAGATGTAGACCGCGGTCAGAACCGCGAAGCCCCACCCGAAGGTGATGGCGAGCCATCCGGCGTTGCGCGCCTTGGATGCCTTCAGCGTGACGGCGGCGCAGACGCCACCACCCAGCAGGATGAGTACGGCGGTACCGATGGTCTCGCCGATGAAGATGTCGGAGCTGGACACCCGCGACTCCTTTGTCCTTCGTCCAGGGGAAGCCGAACCCCGGGTCCCTCCGGTGGTCCGTGCTCTCGGGGGTGAGAGCGAAGCTCGGTCCTTGGCGTTGCCACACTCTAACGCGTATTGCCGGTAGGTGTTCGACAATGTCGACCGATGGACGGGAGTCTTGCCGTGGTGTTACCAGCTCGTCAAGAGCTCCGTTATCGAAAACACGATCGTTATTGATCGCTGTGAGCTATTGATCTTCGGACGCGAGCACACCGCGTGCGACCGGGCACATGGCGTGGTCGCCAGGGCTCGGCGGGATGCGGACCGTAGCCGCGCGGACACAGCGAAAAGGGGCGGTACGTCCTTGACGTACCGCCCCTTTCGTGTACGAGTCGTGCTGAGGCTCAGAACCGCCCGGCGCCCAGGTCACGCGACACCGCGCGGGCGCAGTCGCGTACCGCCGCGATCAGCTCGGGACGCAGTTCCCCGTCCTTGCAGACCCGCTCGACGGCCCCGGTGATGCCCACCGCGCCGACCGGCATCCTTCGCCCGTCGTGGATGGGGGCGGCGACGGAGGCGACCCCGGTCCAGGTCTCCTCGACGTCGGCCGCGTACCCGCGCGCGCGGGTGAGGTCGAGGACGCCCTCGAACTCGTCCGGCTCGCTGATGGTCCGCGGGGTGAAGGACGTGCGGTCGGCCTCCAGTACCTCGCTGTGCGCCACCGGGTCGTAGGCGGACAGGACCTTGCCCAGCGCCGTGGAGTGCAGCGGCTGCATGGCCCCGACCTCCAGGACCTGGCGGCTGTCGTCGGGCCGGAAGACGTGGTGCACGATCAGAACGCCCTGCTGGTGCAGGACGCCCAGGTAGACGCTCTCGCCGCTGGAGCGGGCCAGGTCGTCGGTCCACACCAGGGCGCGCGCCCGCAGCTCGTGCACGTCGAGATAGGTGGTGCCCAGGCGCAGCAGCTCGGCGCCCAGCTGGTAGCGCCCGGAGGCGTTGTCCTGCTCGACGAAGCCCTCGTGCTGCAGGGTGCGCAGTATGCCGTGGGCCGTGCCCTTGGCGAGGCCCAGCGACGAGGCGATGTCGGACAGGCCGAGCCGTCGCTCGCCGCCCGCGAGCAGTCGCAGCATCGCGGCCGCCCGTTCGAGCGACTGGATGTTCCGTGCCATCGCTGCGCTGCCCTCCGTCCCCTTCGGCCGCCGGTTGACGTACGGCCGTCACCGTTCGGCAATGTCGAACACTACCCGTCGCATGCGACCTCCTGCCAATGGCCGGTCGCCAAGTGTTTCCGTCGAATCCCCGCCCGGGCCACCCGCGCCACGCCCGTCCGCCCCGTGGACGGCCCCGACCTCGTGGAGCCGCTCGGGCTACCCTGGCGGCGTGCGCCTTCCATGGGAAGCGCAAAGCCGACAGCCGTCGCACTCCAGGGAGCATCTTCCATGGCCTCGTTGCCGAACCCGTCCCTTCCGTCCTCCTCCGCGCCCGCCGCGGACAGCCGGAGCCGAATCGACGCCCTCCGCCAGGCCCTCGCCACCCGTGTCGTGGTGGCCGACGGCGCGATGGGCACGATGCTCCAGGCGCAGGATCCGACGCTGGAGGACTTCGAGAACCTCGAAGGCTGCAACGAGATCCTCAACCTCACCCGGCCCGACATCGTCCGCTCCGTCCACCAGGCGTACTTCGAGGTGGGCGTGGACTGTGTGGAGACGAACACGTTCGGCTCCAACCAGTCGGCGGCGGGCGAGTACGAGATCGCCGACCGCATCTTCGAGCTGTCCGAGGCGGGCGCGCGCATCGCCCGCGAGGTCGCCGACGAGTTCGGCGCCGGGGACGGCCGCCAGCGCTGGGTCCTCGGCTCGATCGGCCCGGGCACCAAGCTCCCCTCGCTCGGCCACATGGCATACGACGTGCTGCGCGACGGCTACCAGCAGAACGCCGAGGGCCTGATCGCGGGTGGTTCGGACGCCCTGATCGTGGAGACCACCCAGGACCTGCTGCAGACCAAGTCGAGCCTGATCGGCGCCCGCCGCGCGATGGACGCGCTCGGCGTGGACATGCCGCTGATCTGCTCGCTCGCCTTCGAGACCACGGGCGTCATGCTGCTCGGCTCGGAGATCGGGGCGGCGCTGACGGCCCTGGAGCCGCTCGGCATCGACCTCATCGGCCTGAACTGCTCCACCGGCCCCGCCGAGATGAGCGAGCACCTGCGCTATCTGGCCCGCCATTCGCGCACACCCCTGATGTGCATGCCGAACGCGGGCCTGCCCATCCTCACCAAGGACGGCGCGTACTTCCCGCTGACCCCGCCGGAGATGGCCGACGCGCAGGAGAACTTCGTACGCGACTACGGCCTCTCGCTGGTCGGCGGCTGCTGCGGCTCGACACCGGAGCACCTGCGCCAGGTCGTCGAGCGGGTCCGCGACATCGCGCCCCCCGAGCGCCGGCCGCAGCCCGAGCCCGGCGCCGCCTCGCTCTACCAGACCGTGCCCTTCCGCCAGGACACCGCCTACATGGCCATCGGCGAGCGCACGAACGCCAACGGTTCGAAGAAGTTCCGCGAGGCCATGCTGGAGGCCCGCTGGGACGACTGCGTGGAGATGGCCCGCGACCAGATCCGCGAGGGCGCCCACATGCTCGACCTGTGCGTCGACTACGTGGGCCGCGACGGCGTCGCCGACATGGAGGAGCTGGCCGGACGCTTCGCAACCGCCTCCACGCTGCCGATCGTGCTCGACTCCACCGAGGTCCCGGTGATCCGCGCCGGCCTGGAGAAGCTGGGCGGCCGCGCGGTCATCAACTCGGTGAACTACGAGGACGGCGACGGCCCCGAGTCGCGCTTCGCCAAGGTCACCGCGCTGGCCCGGGAGCACGGCGCCGCGCTGATCGCGCTGACCATCGACGAGGAGGGCCAGGCCCGCACCGTCGAGCACAAGGTCGCCATCGCCGAGCGGCTGATCGAGGATCTGACGACGAACTGGGGCATCCACGAGTCGGACATCCTCATCGACTGCCTCACCTTCACCATCTGCACCGGCCAGGAGGAGTCGCGCAAGGACGGCGTCGCCACGATCGAGGCGATCCGCGAACTGAAGCGCCGCCGTCCCGACGTGCAGACCACGCTGGGCCTGTCCAACATCTCCTTCGGCCTGAACCCGGCCGCCCGCATCCTGCTCAACTCGGTCTTCCTCGACGAGTGCGTGAAGGCGGGCCTGGACTCGGCGATCGTGCACGCGTCGAAGATCCTGCCGATCGCCCGGTTCAGCGAGGAGGAGGTGAACACCGCCCTCGACCTGATCCACGACCGGCGCCGCGAGGGCTACGACCCCCTGCAGAAGCTGATGGCCCTGTTCGAGGGCGCCACCACCAAGTCCCTCAAGGCCGGCAAGGCCGAGGAACTGGCCGCCCTGCCGCTGGACGAGCGCCTCAAGCGCCGGATCATCGACGGCGAGAAGAACGGCCTGGAGACCGACCTGGCCGAGGCCCTGGAGTCCCGCCCCGCCCTCGACATCGTCAACGAGACGCTGCTGGACGGCATGAAGGTCGTCGGCGAGCTCTTCGGCTCCGGCCAGATGCAGCTGCCGTTCGTGCTCCAGTCCGCCGAGGTCATGAAGACCGCGGTCGCCTACCTCGAACCGCACATGGAGAAGTCGGACGCGGAGGGCAAGGGCACGATCGTCCTGGCCACCGTGCGCGGCGACGTCCACGACATCGGCAAGAACCTCGTCGACATCATCCTGTCCAACAACGGCTACAACGTCGTCAACCTCGGCATCAAGCAGCCCGTCTCCGCGATCCTGGACGCCGCCGAACAGCACCGCGCCGACGTCATCGGCATGTCCGGCCTGCTGGTCAAGTCCACGGTGATCATGAAGGAGAACCTGGAGGAGCTCAACCAGCGCGGCCTGGCCGCCGACTTCCCGGTCATCCTCGGCGGCGCCGCGCTCACCAGGGCGTACGTCGAACAGGACCTGCACGAGATCTACCAGGGCGAAGTCCGCTACGCCCGCGACGCGTTCGAGGGCCTGCGCCTGATGGACGCGCTGATCGGGGTCAAGCGTGGGGTGCCGGGCGCCGCGCTGCCGGAGCTGAAGCAGCGCCGGGTGCGGGCCACCACCGCCCCGGCCGCGGTCGAGGAGCGCCCGCAGGAGGGCCACGTCCGCTCCGACGTCGCCACCGACAACCCCGTGCCCACCCCGCCCTTCTGGGGCACCCGGGTCATCAAGGGCATCCAGCTCAAGGAGTACGCCTCCTGGCTGGACGAGGGCGCGCTGTTCAAGGGCCAGTGGGGCCTGAAGCAGGCCCGTACGGGCGAGGGAGCGACGTACGAGGAGCTCGTCGAGAGCGAGGGCCGTCCGCGGCTGCGCGGCCTGCTGGACAAGCTGCAGACCGAGAACCTGCTGGAAGCAGCCGTCGTGTACGGCTACTTCCCGTGTGTCTCCAAGGACGACGACCTGATCCTCCTGGACGAGCAGGGCAACGAGCGCACCCGCTTCACCTTCCCGCGCCAGCGCCGCGGCCGTCGGCTCTGCCTGGCCGACTTCTTCCGGCCCGAGGAGTCCGGCGAGAGGGACGTCGTCGGCCTCCAGGTCGTCACCGTCGGCTCGCGCATCGGCGAGGAGACCGCCAAGCTCTTCGAGTCCAACTCCTACCGCGACTACCTCGAACTGCACGGCCTGTCGGTGCAGCTGGCCGAGGCCCTCGCCGAGTACTGGCACGCCCGCGTCCGCTCCGAGCTCGGCTTCGCCGCCGAGGACCCGGCGGACGTACAGGACATGTTCGACCTCAAGTACCGCGGTGCCCGCTTCTCCCTCGGCTACGGCGCCTGCCCCGACCTGGAGGACCGCGGCAAGATCGCGCGGCTCCTGGAACCGGAGCGCATCGGCGTCCACCTCTCCGAGGAGTTCCAGCTCCACCCCGAGCAGTCCACGGACGCCATCGTGATCCACCACCCGGAGGCCAAGTACTTCAACGCGCGGTAGCCGGGCACCCGCGCCGACCGCCCCCATGCGGAGCGGCGCGAGCGTGCCTCCAGCGGCAGTCGCTTACCAAGAGGCACTTTCTCCACGAGGGTCGTACACTGGACGGTCCACTGCAGGCCGGTTCCCTCCTCGGGAACCGGCCTGCGCGTCCCTCAAGGAGGTGCGCCAGGATGACCACGACGGTCCCCGCGCTCGGAACCCGTACGGCCGAAGGCTCCGCCCTGCAAGCCGTGCTTCTCGACATGGACGGAACCCTGGTGGACACCGAGGGCTTCTGGTGGGACGTCGAGGTGGAGGTCTTCGCGGCCCTCGGCCACGCCCTCGACGACTCATGGCGGCATGTGGTGGTCGGCGGGCCCATGACCCGCAGTGCCGGGTTCCTGATCGAGGCCACCGGCGCCGACATCACCCTCGCCGAGCTGTCCGTGCTGCTCAACGACGGGTTCGAGGACCGTATCGGCCGGGCGCTGCCCCTGATGCCGGGAGCGGCCCGGCTGCTCGCCGAGCTTGCCGCGCACCGGATCCCCACCGCCCTGGTCTCGGCCTCGCACCGGCGCATCATCGACCGTGTCCTCGGCCTGCTGGGCCCCCAGCACTTCTCGCTGACCGTCGCCGGCGACGAGGTGGAGCGGACCAAGCCGTTCCCCGACCCGTATCTGATCGCGGCCGCCGGGCTCGGCGCCGAACCGGTGAGATGCGCGGTCATCGAGGACACGGCGACCGGTGTCGCCGCCGCCGAGGCCGCGGGCTGCCAGGTGGTCGCCGTCCCCTCGGTCGCGCCCATCGCCCCCGCCGCGCGGCGCACGGTGGTGAGATCACTCGAAGAGGTCGACCTCCCCTTTCTGCGTGGCCTGATGACGGAAATGCGCTAAAGCGTTCACGCAGCGTGCGGAAGTGAATGCGAGGGTAAGTCCGCGCGCTCGGTCGTGATCAGTCGCGCGGAATTGAATCACTGTCGGGTGGCCGAATTGAGGTCCGCCCGAACCCGGTTGAATCTGTGACGTTCGCCACTCGATCCCGGGTCGACATCGGGTTCGCCCTGTGTCTCCTGCCCCTTTTCGGGGGTGCTGGGCGTGCCCTTGTGTCCTGATTGATGGAACGCTGTACGAATCCTTCCGCTGTCGGGTTATCGGTGCGTCCACGTCCGGTTTCGCAGCGTGATGGGAACTCAACTCCGGTGCCTGCGAGCCGTCGTGGCGACGCGGACTAATGTCGTCGCGAGAACATCGCCATACCCTGTGTCCCGTCGGCGCCACCCCTGCATGCCGGGTACACGGACCTGACAGCTCTGGAGAAACTCGAGCATGAACCGCAAGACTTTGGTGCTGCCGGCCGTAATCGGCCTGCTTGCCCCGGTGCTCGCCGCTTGTGGCGGTTCCGACAGCGGGGGCAGCAGCGGCGACGCGATCGTCGTCGGCACCACGGACCGGTTCACCGCCTCGAAGGAGGCGCCGGCTCCCCTCGACCCGGCGTACGCCTACGACGTGGGCACCTGGAACATCCTCCGCCAGACCGTGCAGACCCTGATGGTCCAGCCGCGCGGCGACGGCGAGCCGGAGCCCGACGCCGCCGAGAAGTGCGGCTTCACCGACACCGGCAACGAGCGCTACGCCTGCACCCTGCGCAAGGACCTGAAGTTCGCGAACGGCGACGCGGTCACCGCGTCCGACGTGAAGTTCTCGATCGAGCGCGCGCTGCGCATCAAGGTGGACGGCGGCCCCGAGGCACTGCTCTCCACCGTCGACACCGTCGAGACCCAGGGCGACCGCGAGGTGATCTTCCACCTCAAGACCGCGGACGCGACCTTCCCGTTCAAGCTGTCGACCCCGGTCGCGGGCATCGTCAGCCCCGACGACTACGACAGGGACAAGCTGCGCGACGGCTTCGACGTCGACGGTTCCGGCCCGTACACCCTCGAATCCGAGGTAAAGAACGACGAACTCGTCAAGGCCGTCTTCACCAAGAACCCCAATTACCAGGGTGCGTTGAAGGTGAAGAACGACAAGGTCGAGATGCGCTCCTTCCCGGAGGACGCCGCCGGCATGGGCGCCGCGCTCGACAAGGGCGACATCGACATGATGACCCGCACGATGACGCCGGAGCAGATCAAGAAGCTCTCCAACGCCTCGGGCAACATCGACCTCATCGAGATGCCCGGCCTGGAAATCCGCTACCTCGGCTTCAACACCAACGACTCGGCGGTCAAGGCGAGGGCCGTACGCCAGGCCATAGCCCAGATCATCAACCGCGCCGAGCTCGTCTCGAAGGTCTACGGCACCGGGGCCGAGCCGCTCTACTCGCTGGTCCCGGCCAGCATCACCGGCCACTCGAACTCGTTCTTCAACAAGTACGGCGACCCGAGCACGGCCAAGGCGGCGAGCCTGCTGAGCAAGGCCGGCATCACCACCCCGGTGAAGCTGACCCTGCACTACACGACCGACCACTACGGTACGGCCACCGCCGACGAGTTCGAGGTGCTGAAGAAGCAGCTCAACGCCAGCGGCCTGTTCGACGTCAGCATCAAGGGCACGGCCTGGAAAGCGTTCCGCCCGGCCGAGCAGAAGGGCGACTACGAGGTCTACGGCATGGGTTGGTTCCCCGACTTCCCCGACGCCGACAACTACCTCGCGCCGTTCCTCGACAAGGACAACACCCTCGGCTCGCCCTACGCCAACAGCGATATCCGCAACACCCTGATCCCCGAGTCCCGTCGCGAAGCCGACCGTCTCACCGCGTCGAAGAGCCTCACCACCATCCAGGACATCGTGGCCAACGACGTACCCCTGCTGCCGCTGTGGCAGGGCAAGCAGTACATTGCCGCCCGGGACGACATCACGGGCGCCGAGTGGGCGCTCAACTCCTCCTCCACCCTCCAGCTGTGGGAGCTCGGCCGCGGTGTGAAGGGCTGAGGGGCGTCCCCGCCCGGGGCCGGGACGGCCCCGGGTTCCATGACCCGACGAGAAGGCACATGCTCGTGAACATGCGCAACCAGTGGCCAGTCCTGCCGATCGTGGCGGGGCTGGCCTCAGGCCTGTTGACCGGATGCGGCTCTCAGGAGGGCGGCTCGGGCGGCAGCGGCTCCTCGGTCGTGATGGGGATGTCCGACGACGTCCTGGCCACCGACCCCGCCTCCGGTTACGACCCGGGCTCCTGGCTGTTGTTCAACAACGTCTTCCAGTCGTTGCTGAGCTTCCCGGAAGGCGGCACCGAGCCGCAGCCGGAGGCCGCGAAGCAGTGCACGTTCACCGACACGGGGACCAGGGTCTACAAGTGCACGCTGAAGGAGGGACTGAAGTTCAGCAACGGTGACGCGCTCACCTCGAAGGACGTCAAGTTCTCCTTCGACCGCACGCTGCGGATCCATGACGACGCCGGTCCGGCGATCATGTTCCCCATGCTCGACGAGGTCCAGGCACCGGATGCCGAGACCGTCGTCTTCAAACTCAAGTACGCCGACGCCACCTTCCCGAGCAAGATAGCCTCCGGCGCCGGCTCGATCGTCGACCACCAGCAGTACTCCGCGACCGGGCTGCGCAAGGACGACGAGGCTGTCGGCTCGGGACCGTACAAGCTGGACTCCTTCAGCAAGGACGAGGCCGTCTTCTCGGTCAACTCCGGCTACAAGGGCACCGCCGAGGTGAAGAACTCCGGCATGACGCTGAAGTTCTTCCACGGAGACCAGGCCGCCCTGAAGAACGCCCTCCTGAACGACAAGGTCGACTTCGCCTACCGCGGTCTCACCGCCGACGACATCGCGGACATCGACAACGACACGTCCACCGGCAAGGGCGTCGACCTCGTCGAGGGCACCAGCGCCGAGGTGCAGCACCTGGTCTTCAACATGAGCGACCCGGTGGCGGGCAAGCTCGGCGTGCGCAAGGCCATCGCCTACCTCCTCGACCGCGACGCCCTGGTCGACCAGGTCTACGAGAACACGGCGACACCGCTCTACTCGATCATCCCGGCCGGTATCGCCGGTCACAGCACCGCGTTCTTCGACACCTACGGTGCCCGCCCCTCGAAGACGAAGGCCGAGGCCGCCCTGCACTCCGAGGGCATCACCGGCAAGGTCAAGCTGACCCTCTGGTCGACGCCCTCGCGCTACGGCCCGTCCACCGACGCCGAGTTCGCGGCTATCGCCAAGCAGCTCAACGCGAGCGGACTCTTCGACGCGACTGTGAAGTCCGTGGCCTTCGACCAGTACGAGAAGGACATCGCCGCCGGCAAGTACGGCGTGTACGTGAAGGGCTGGGTGCCCGACTACCCGGACCCGGACAACTTCACGGCCCCCTTCTTCGGCAAGGGCAACGTGCTGAGCAACAACTACACCAACAACACCATCACTTCCGACCTCATCCCGAAGACCGCCGCCGAGAGCGACCGCTCCGCGACCGACAAGACGTACGGCGAACTTCAGGACGTCGTCGCCCAGCAGCTCCCGGTCATCCCGATCTGGCAGGCCAAGCAGTACGCGGTCGTGCGCGACAACGTCTACGGCCTCGAGTACTGCCTGGACGCCTCGACGGTCTTCCGCTTCTGGGAGATCCACAAGGGCTGACCTCCGCGCGGGCCGGCACCCGACGAGGGGCGGCGCCCGCTCCGCACACACCGAGGGCGCCCCCTTCTTCGGGAAGGGGGCGCCCTCGGCGCTGCTTGCTCCGGCCGGCGAACTACTGGGCGCCGGGGCGCACCAGCCCGCTCTCGTACGCGTACACCGCTGCCTGCACCCGGTCGCGGAGCCCCAGCTTGGTCAGGACGTGACCGACATGCGTCTTGACGGTGGTCTCGCTGACGAAGAGGTCGGCGGCGATCTCCGCGTTGGACAGGCCGCGCGCCACCAGCTTGAGCACCTCCACCTCACGCTCGGTCAGCGTGTGCAGCGTGTCCGGAACCGGATCGTCACCCGACGGCAGATGCCCGGCGTACTTGTCGAGCAGCCGACGCGTGATGCTCGGCGCCAGCATCGCCTCGCCCGCCGCGACCACCCGGATCGCCTGCACCAGCTCGTTGGCCGGGGCGTCCTTGAGGAGGAAGCCGCTGGCCCCGGCGCGCAGCGCCTCCACCACGTACTCGTCGAGGTCGAAGGTCGTCAGCACCAGCACCTTCGCCGGGCCGTCCCGGCCGGGGCCGGTGATCTGCCGGGTCGCCTCGACACCGTCCATCCGCGGCATACGGATGTCCATCAGAACCACATCGGGCTGCAGAGCACGCACCTGGTCGAGCGCCTGGAGGCCGTCTCCGGCCTCGCCGACGACCGCGAGGTCCTGCTCCGCCTCCAGGATCATCCGGAAGCCGGTACGCAGCAGCGGCTGATCGTCGACCAATAGGACGCGGATGGCCACGTAAGTCTCCTTCGCTAGTCCGGCCCCATTCTGCCCTGCTGGATGTCGGTCGACTCGGGCGCCCTGACCGGCAGCGGGTACGGCGGGGGAGTGCCACCGAATTCAGGACATACCGCCTGGTGGTCGCACCAGCCGCAGAGCTTGGTGGGACGCGGCCGCCACTCACCCGTCTCGGTGGCCAGCCGGATGGCCTCCCACAACGCGAGCAGCTTCCGCTCGACACGCTCCAGGTCGGCGATCGCCGGGTCGTACGTCAGCACGTCCCCGCTGCCGAGATAGACGAGCTGGAGACGGCGCGGGACCACCTGCTTCAGCCTCCACACCACCAGTGCGTAGAACTTCATCTGGAACAGGGCACCCTCGGCGTACTCCGGCCGTGGCGCCTTGCCCGTCTTGTAGTCGACGATCCGCACGTCGCCCGTCGGGGCCACGTCGACCCGGTCGATGATGCCGCGCAGCTTGAGCCCCGAGTCGAGCCGTGCCTCGACGAACAGCTCACGCTCGGCGGGCTCCAGCCGCGTCGGGTCCTCCAGGCTGAACCAGCGCTCCACCAACTGCTCGGCCTCACCCAGCCAGCGCGCCAGCCGCTCGCCCTCGGGATCGTCGGCGAACAGCTCCACGACCTCCGGTCTGGTCTCCCGCAGCCGGTCCCACTGACCCGGGATCAGGGACTTGGCCCGCGGCGCCGTCCGCTCCGTCGCCGGAGCGTCGAAGAGCCGCTCCAGGACCGCGTGCACCAGCGTGCCGCGGGTGGCCGCCTCGCTCGGCTTCTCGGGCAGCTTGTCGATCACCCGGAACCGGTACAGCAGCGGGCACTGCATGAAGTCGCTGGCGCGCGAGGGCGACAGCGACGCCGGGGGCACGGCGGCCACGGCGCCACCGCTGCCGGGCTCCGCGACGCCGTCGGTGCTGGTTTCCATGACGACAGACCTTACGGCCCGCCACTGACAGTCACACCGTCCCGGCTCATGCGACGGCACGGAAAACAGAGGGGGTGCCGGGGCCGAACGCGCCGCGACGGCCGCATACCATCGACCGGAGACCCTCCTGCCCTGCATGATCGAGAGCGGGAGACGCTTCGAACGAGGGGACATCGTGGACGAGAGCGGCGGGAGCGGGCAGCCGCGGTCCGGCAACGACACGACCACCGAGCGGCACGCAGGGCCCGAGGCCCCCGCCGCCGACGCCGTACGCCCCGAGACGGAGTCGCAGGAGGACCGCACCCGGCCGGAACCCACAGGGTCCGACGGCGAGACCCCGCTGGCGCCGGCCCCCACGCAACAGGGAACGGCGCAGGGAGCGGACGCACCGCACCGCACCGAGCGTGATCCCAGCGGCGAGCCGGGCACCAGCGGACAGGACGGCAACCCGGAGGGTTCCGCACCCGAGGTGCCCACCGCCCCCCGGCCCCCGGCCGACGACACCACCACCGGCGCCCCCGCCCCCCGCACCCTCGCCGCCACCGGCCGGAGGCGACCGCCCAAGCGTTCCAAGGAGCCCGGAGGCGGGCTGCTCATGGGGCGGCCCTTCGGCGTCCCCGTGTACGTGGCGCCCAGCTGGTTCCTCGTGGCCGCCCTGATCACCTGGGTGTTCGGCGGCCAGCTCGACCGCGTGCTGCCCGAACTCGGCGCCGCCCGCTACCTCGTCTCCCTCTTCTTCGCGGTCGCCTTCTACGCCTCCGTACTCATCCACGAGCTGGCCCACACCGTCGCCGCGCTCCGCTTCAAGCTCCCGGTGCGCCGCATCCAGCTGCAGTTCTTCGGCGGGGTGTCGGAGATCGAGAAGGAGTCGGAGACACCCGGCCGGGAATTCGTGCTCGCCTTCGTCGGACCGCTGCTCTCGCTCATCCTCTCGGGCCTCTTCTACCTCGCCATGCAGACCGTCGAGCCCGGCACCGTCCCGGGCGTGCTGCTGGCCGGCCTGATGGTCTCCAACCTGATCGTCGCCGCCTTCAACCTGCTCCCCGGGCTCCCGCTCGACGGCGGCCGCATGCTCCGCGCCGTCGTCTGGAAGATCACCGGCAGGCCGATGACCGGCACCATCGCCGCCGCGTGGGTCGGCCGCGCCCTCGCCGTCTCGGTACTGATCGGACTGCCCCTGCTCACCCAGTCCGGCACCCTCGGCGACGCACCCGACGACATCGGCGGCATGGACACCGTCATGGACGCGCTGCTCGCCGCCATCCTCGCCGCGATCATCTGGACCGGCGCCGGCAACAGCCTGCGCATGGCCCGTCTGCGCGAACACCTCCCGGAGCTGCGCGCCCGCTCCCTCACCCGGCGCGCCGTCCCCGTCGAGACCGACACCCCGCTCTCGGAGGCACTGCGCCGCGCCAACGACGCCGGGGCCCGCGCCCTGGTCGTGGTCGACCCGGACGGCGAGCCCCTCTCCCTCGTCCGCGAGGCCGCCATCGTCGGCGTACCGGAGCACCGCCGCCCCTGGGTCGCCGTCAGCGGTCTGGCCCAGGACCTCACCGACGGCATGCGGGTCTCCGCCGAACTCGCCGGCGAGGACCTCCTGGACACCCTGCGGGCCACTCCCGCCACGGAGTACCTGGTGGTGGAGGAGTCCGGCGAGATCTACGGCGTCCTGTCGGCGGCGGACGTGGAACGCGCCTTCGTGAAGGCGATGGCCCGGCCTTCCTAGTGGTCGGCACCCCCTGCCGGGACCGGTAGGCTGTTCACATGTCCGAACCGACCGGTGCCGCCCGCAGGCGCGGGCCCTTCAAGGTCGGGGACCAGGTTCAGCTGACCGACCCCAAGGGCCGCCACTACACGTTCACGCTCGAAGCGGGGAAGAACTTCCACACCCACAAGGGTTCCTTCCCGCACGACGAGCTGATCGGCGCTCCCGAGGGCAGCGTTGTCCGCACCACCGGAAACGTCGCCTACCTCGCGCTGCGCCCCCTGCTCCCCGACTACGTCCTGTCCATGCCCCGCGGTGCTGCCGTGGTCTACCCCAAGGACGCGGGGCAGATCCTCGCCTTCGCCGACATCTTCCCCGGCGCACGCGTCGTGGAAGCGGGCGTAGGCTCCGGCTCGCTCAGCAGCTTCCTGCTGCGCGCCATCGGCGACCAGGGCATGCTGCACTCCTACGAGCGCCGCGAGGACTTCGCCGAGATCGCCCAGCAGAACGTGGAGCGCTACTTCGGCGGCTCGCACCCCGCCTGGCAGCTCACCGTCGGCGACCTCCAGGACAACCTGTCCGACACGGATGTCGACCGTGTCATCCTCGACATGCTCGCCCCCTGGGAGTGCCTGGAGGCCGTCTCCAAGGCGCTCGTCCCCGGCGGCATCCTGTGCTGCTACGTGGCGACCACCACCCAGCTCGCGCGGACCGTCGAGTCCATCCGCGAGATCGGCTCCTTCAACGAGCCGACCGCCTGGGAGTCGATGATCCGCAACTGGCACGTCGAGGGCCTGGCCGTCCGCCCCGACCACCGGATGATCGGCCACACCGGCTTCCTGCTCACCGCCCGCCGCCTCGCGGACGGCGTCGAGCCGCCCATGCGCCGCCGTCGCCCCGCCAAGGGCGCCTACGGCGAGGACTACACGGGACCCAACGCCGACGGCGGCTCCGGCCGCTGACGACCCAACGCACCACGACTGTGGCCGAGTTCCCGGAACGCTCCCGGAACTCGGCCACAGCACTTTTCCGTTGACGCCGCGCCAGAACCTCGGACCCCGCCGTTCCGCTCCCCTGTGACGTGTGGCACCATGCGGGTCACCCCACCGGCACAGCCCTCACAGGAGACACATCTCTCGTGCAGCAATCCGCCGTCCCGGAACTGGCGCACACGCACGCCCGCCCCATCCACTGGCTCGCCACGGCCACCGCCCTCGCCGGTGTCGTCGCACTCTCCTCCGTGCTGCAGCCGTCACCGGCGACCGCGGCCCAGCACGGCCCCGAGGCGAAGCCCGCGGTCGCGGCCGCCCCGAGCACCACCGGAGTCGACTTCCCGATCGAATGCGGCCCCGCCAAGGCCCTCGTGGAGACGAAGGCCTCCGGGGACCTCGACGGCGACGGCAGCCCGGAAACCGTGGCAGTGGTCCGCTGCGACGCCGGCTCCGGCACCCCGCCGAGCGGCGTCTACGTCCTCACCCGAGCCGAGGGCGAGGCCCGGCCCCGCGTGGTGGCCACCCTCGTCGACCCGAAGAAGCGCCTGAGCGTCACCGACTTCGCCGTCCACGACGGAGCCGTCACGGCGACCCTGCTCGGCTACTCCTCGACCGACGTACCCAGTTGCTGCCCGGACGTGAAGGACAGCGCCAAGTGGCAGTGGAAGGACGGAGCGTTCGTCCGCTCGACCCCGTCCCAGGCCCGGAGCGTGTGAGGAAACAGACAGGCCGTGACGCGGGGTGCGCCAGTGGTCACTCCGCGTCCGGTCCGTACACCTCGACCCTGTCCGAAACCCGACGTACGTGGATGCAGTCGCCCGGGCACTCCTTCGCCGAGTCCACGACATCCCGCACAAGCGTCAGCGGTACGGGTGTTGTGGCGCCCGTGTCCTGCAGCAGCTCGTCGTCGGCGCTCTTCACATAGGCCAGGCCGTCGATGTCCAGCTCGAAGACCTCGGGGGCGTACTGGACGCAGATGCCGTCACCGGTACAGAGGTCCTGATCGATCCAGACCTCCAGTGCGTCGCCGTCGACTCCGGCCTTCTGCTGCACGGTCATGTCTCCTGCCGTTTCCTGCGTCGGCCGAACCGGAATAAAAAGCAAGTCGGCCCAGCTCTGACGGGTGTTGAACAGTTCGACCCTACCTCTGGCGGCTTCCCAATCATGTTCGGTGGGTATTCCCCTGGCGTGAGGGAGAGCGCAAGGGTGAAGATCGGACACACCCCGACAGTCTTTGTGATCTAGGGGTTTCAATCGACACCCACCCAGGTAGGGTCTGGAAGCGTCCAGCTCCCCTTGGAGGAGGTGAGGACCGTGGCAGCCCACGACGACGACATGAACCGCGGCATCCGCCCGGGACGAGGGTCCGATGACCCCGCCGGGCAGATTGCCTACCTTGAGCAGGAGATCGCCGTCCTGCGACGCAAGCTCGCCGACTCTCCGCGGCATACGAGGATTCTCGAAGAGCGGATCGTCGAGCTGCAGACCAACCTGGCAGGCGTGTCCGCCCAGAACGAGCGGCTCGCCAACACACTCCGCGAGGCCCGCGACCAGATCGTGGCCCTCAAGGAGGAGGTCGACCGGCTCGCACAGCCGCCGGCCGGCTTCGGTGTCTTCCTCGAGGCGAACGAGGACGGCACGGCGGACATCTTCACCGGCGGCCGAAAGCTCCGGGTGAACGTCAGCCCCAGCGTCGAGCTCGAAGAGCTCAGGCGCGGCCAGGAAGTGATGCTCAACGAAGCGCTCAACGTGGTCGAGGCCATGGAGTACGAGCGCGTCGGGGACATCGTCACCCTCAAGGAGATCCTTGAGGACGGCGAGCGGGCCCTGGTGCTGGGGCACACGGACGAGGAACGAGTGGTGCGGCTCGCCGAGCCGCTGCTCGATGTCAACATCCGCCCCGGCGACGCCCTGCTGCTCGAACCCCGATCCGGTTACGTCTACGAAATCGTTCCCAAGAGCGAGGTCGAGGAACTCGTCCTCGAAGAGGTCCCCGACATCGGCTATGAGCAGATCGGCGGTCTGGGCGGCCAGATCGAGATGATCCGTGACGCGGTCGAGCTCCCGTACCTCTATCCCGACCTCTTCAAGGAGCACGAACTGCGGCCGCCCAAGGGTGTGCTGCTGTACGGGCCCCCCGGATGCGGCAAGACGCTCATCGCCAAGGCCGTCGCCAACTCGCTGGCCAAGAAGGTCGCCGAGGTGACCGGACAGGCCACCGGCAAGAGCTTCTTCCTCAACATCAAGGGCCCCGAGCTCCTCAACAAGTACGTCGGTGAGACCGAGCGGCAGATCCGCCTCGTCTTCCAGCGTGCGCGTGAGAAGGCCAGCGAGGGCACTCCCGTCATCGTCTTCTTCGACGAGATGGAATCCCTCTTCCGCACCCGTGGGTCGGGCGTCAGCTCGGACGTGGAGAACACCATCGTCCCGCAGCTGCTCGCCGAGATCGACGGCGTGGAGGGCCTGCAGAACGTGGTCGTGATCGGTGCCTCCAACCGCGAGGACATGATCGACCCCGCCATCCTGCGCCCCGGCCGCCTCGACGTGAAGATCAAGATCGAGCGTCCGGACGCCGAAGCGGCCAAGGACATCTTCCAGAAGTACCTCACGGAGCGGCTCCCGCTGCACCCCGAGGACGTGGGGGAGCACGGCGGCGACAAGGTCACCACCGTCCAGAGCATGATCCAGACGGCCGTGGAACACATGTACACGGAATCCGAGGAGAACCGCTTCCTGGAGGTCACCTACGCCAACGGTGACAAGGAAGTCCTCTACTTCAAGGACTTCAACTCCGGCGCCATGATCGAGAACATCGTGGGCCGGGCCAAGAAGATGGCGATCAAGGACTTCCTCGACCACAAGCAGAAGGGCATCCGCGTCTCCCACCTCCTCCAGGCATGTGTGGACGAGTTCAAGGAGAACGAGGACCTGCCCAACACCACCAACCCGGACGACTGGGCCCGAATCTCCGGAAAGAAGGGCGAACGGATCGTGTACATCCGTACGCTCATCACCGGAAAGCAGGGTGCGGACACCGGACGCTCCATCGACACCGTGGCCAACACCGGGCAGTACCTGTAAAAGACAGGGCGGCTGCGGGTGCCCGAGCCGGGTACCCGCAGCCGACTGTTTTTCGGGTCACGGCTGGAGCAGAGCAATGACGCAAATGATCTCCCCACCAGCGCAGAGGCGCTCTAGGCTCTTTCGTACCGCCGAGTCGCGCAGTGCGGGGACGGGCACCGCACACGCACCGGAGCACCAGCGGTACTTGAGCAGCGTCCCCGACCGAGGGCGCCGCCGGGCAAGGAGGGCCGCATGACCGTACGGCGAGTAATGGGCATCGAGACGGAGTACGGGATCTCCGTCCCTGGCCACCCGAACGCCAATGCCATGCTCACCTCGTCCCAAATCGTCAACGCCTACGCGGCGGCGATGCACCGGGCGCGCCGCGCCCGCTGGGACTTCGAGGAGGAGAACCCGCTCCGGGACGCGCGAGGCTTCGACCTCGCCCGTGAGGTCGCCGACTCAAGCCAGCTCACCGACGAGGACATCGGCCTCGCCAATGTCATCCTCACCAACGGCGCGCGGCTGTACGTCGACCACGCACACCCCGAATACAGCGCCCCCGAGGTCACCAACCCGCTGGACGCCGTCCTGTGGGACAAGGCCGGCGAGCGCATCATGGCGGAGGCCGCGGACCGCGCGGCCCAGCTCCCCGGCGCCCAGCCGATCCACCTCTACAAGAACAACACCGACAACAAAGGCGCCTCCTACGGCACGCACGAGAACTACCTGATGAAGCGGGAGACCCCCTTCTCGGACATCGTGCGCCACCTCACGCCGTTCTTCGTCTCACGCCAGGTCGTCACCGGAGCGGGCCGCGTCGGTATCGGTCAGGACGGGCACGAGCACGGCTTCCAGCTCAGTCAGCGCGCCGACTACTTCGAGGTCGAGGTGGGCCTCGAAACCACCCTCAAGCGCCCCATCATCAACACGCGCGACGAACCCCACGCGGACGCCGAGAAGTACCGCCGGCTCCATGTGATCATCGGCGACGCGAACCTCTCCGAGATCTCGACCTATCTCAAGCTGGGCACCACCGCGCTCGTCCTGTCGATGATCGAGGACGGCTTCATCGCCGTGGACCTCGCCGTCGACCAGCCCGTGCGCACACTGCACCAGGTCTCGCACGACCCCTCGCTGAAGCGGCTGGTCACGCTCCGCAGCGGTCGGACACTCACCGCCGTACAACTCCAGATGGAGTACTTCGAGCTGTCCCGCAAGTACGTGGAGGAGCGGTTCGGAGCCGACGCGGACGACCAGACCAAGGACGTCCTGGTCCGCTGGGAGGACACGCTCAACCGCCTGGAGAACGATCCGATGAGCCTTTCCGGAGAGCTCGACTGGGTCGCCAAGCGTGAGCTGATGGAGGGCTACAGGCGCCGGGACGGCCTCGACTGGGACGCGGCCCGGCTGCACCTGGTCGACCTCCAGTACGCCGATGTACGGGCCGAGAAGGGCCTCTACAACCGCCTCGCGGCACGCGGCAGGATGAAGCGCCTGCTGACCGAGACGGACGTCGACGACGCCCGTACGAAGCCGCCGGAGGACACCCGTGCGTACTTCCGCGGACGCTGCCTGGAGCAGTACGCGGACGACGTCGCGGCGGCCTCCTGGGACTCGGTGATCTTCGATCTCCCGGGCCGGGACTCGCTCCAGCGCGTCCCAACCCTGGAGCCGCTTCGCGGAACGCGTAATCACGTGAAAGAGCTGCTGGACCGGTGCCGTACGGCCGAAGACCTGGTTCGCGTGCTCTCCGGCGGCTGAAAGGTCCACGGCAGGGGAATCACAGAGGTGGGCCTCGCACGTTGCAGAAGTGCGGGGCCGATGTCGGACCCGGCTTGTAGGGTCTGATCAAGAACGTCGAACCGAGCGGGGTGAGGTAGATGGCGACCAAGGACACCGGCGGCGGACAGCAGAAGGCAACGCGTTCCACCGAGGAGGTCGAGGAGCAGGCCCAGGACGCACAGGCCACGGACGACCTCAAGGAACGCCAGGAGAAGCTGAGCGACGACGTCGACTCGGTTCTGGACGAGATCGATGACGTACTCGAGGAGAACGCCGAGGACTTCGTGAGGTCCTTCGTTCAAAAGGGCGGGCAGTAAGCCGCTTCCTCCTTCGAATCGAAGGCTTCCGGGGTGTAAGGGTGACACACGAGCCGGACGTGAAGTGCTGCGCGCGGTGCCGTTGGACGAGGTCGCGCGCAGCACTCGCCGCCCGGAACGAAGGCCCCTTGTGATCCGCTCAAAAGCCCTGGCGGTCCAGGTGGATCACTGCCACAGGACGGGTAGGGTCCGTGGCGTACTGTGCTTCAACTGCATTTCCGGCCTCGGCCTGTTGAGGGGCGATCCCAAAGCTGCGCACCGAGCTGCCGATTACCTGGAAGGAAACGCGTGGAAGCCAACACTCGTAGCACCGGGCGTCTGCCGGCTGCCTTCCTGACGCCAGGGTCGTCGTCCTTCATGGACTTCCTGTCCGCGCACCAGCCGCAGATGCTCCCGGGCAACCGGCAGCTGCCGCCCATGAAGGGTGTCATCGAGGCGCCGCACGGCACGACCATCGTCGCCGTCACGTTCCCCGGCGGCGTGGTGCTCGCCGGTGACCGGCGGGCCACCATGGGCAATGTCATCGCGCAGCGGGACATCGAGAAGGTCTTCCCGGCGGACGAGTACTCGGCCGTCGGTATCGCCGGCACCGCCGGTCTCGCCGTCGAGATGGTCAAGCTCTTCCAACTGGAGCTGGAGCACTTCGAGAAGGTCGAGGGGGCCACGCTCTCGCTGGAGGGCAAGGCCAACCGGCTGTCCACGATGATCCGTTCCAACCTCGGCATGGCCATGCAGGGCCTGGCCGTGGTGCCGCTCTTCGCGGGATACGACGTGGACCGCGAGAGGGGCCGCATCTTCTCCTACGACGTCACCGGCGGCCGCAGCGAGGAGCACGGCTTCGCGGCCACGGGCTCCGGCTCGATCTTCGCGCGCGGCGCCATGAAGAAGCTGTACAGCAAGGACCTGAACGAGCAGCAGGCCACGACGCTCGTCGTGCAGGCCCTGTACGACGCGGCCGACGACGACTCGGCGACGGGCGGTCCGGACGTCGCCCGCCGGATCTACCCGATCGTCACCGTGATCACCGAGGACGGGTTCCGCCGTCTCACCGACGAGGAGTCCTCCGAGATCGCCCGCTCGATCCTGGAGCGGCGCCTGGAGCAGCCCGACGGCCCGCGGGCCGCGCTGCTCTGACAGCGGCCTTCTTCTCAAGGTGATCCAGTGACTTCGACAGAAAGGGACGGATAACCGGTGTCGACGCCGTTCTATGTCTCACCCCAGCAGGCCATGGCCGACCGGGCGGAGTACGCCCGCAAGGGCATCGCCCGCGGCCGCAGCCTGGTCGTGCTGCAGTATGCCGACGGCATCGTGTTCGTCGGCGAGAACCCGTCCCGTGCGCTGCACAAGTTCAGCGAGATCTACGACCGGATCGGCTTCGCGGCCGCCGGCAAGTACAACGAGTACGAGAACCTGCGGATCGGCGGCGTGCGCTATGCCGACCTGCGCGGTTACACCTACGACCGTGACGACGTGACCGCCCGTGGTCTCGCCAATGTCTACGCCCAGACGCTGGGCACGATCTTCTCCTCGGCGGCCGAGAAGCCCTACGAGGTGGAGCTCGTGGTCGCGGAGGTCGGCGAGACCCCTGAGGGCGACCAGATCTACCGGCTGCCGCACGACGGGTCGATCGTGGACGAGCACGGCTCGGTCGCGGTCGGCGGCAACGCCGAGCAGATCAGCAGCTATCTCGACGAGCAGCACCAGGACGGCATGAGCCTCGCCGAGGCGCTCAAGCTGGCCGTGAAGTCCCTGTCCCGGGAACCGAACGGCGGGCAGCGGGAGATCCCCGCGGAGCGTCTGGAGGTGGCGATCCTGGACCGTACGCGTCCGCAGCAGCGCAAGTTCAAGCGCATCGTCGGCCGTCAGCTGGCCCGCCTGCTGGAGGCGAACGGCGCGTCGACCGCCACCGAGGCCGAGGATGCCGCGGACGACGAGTGAGCGACCCGATCGCTGATGTGCGCCCCGGCCGACAGTGGCCGGGGCGCACTGCGTTTCGGGCCGCCGGGGGCCATCGGGTGCAGGGGGTTCAGGAGCGGCCTGGCGGGGCTGTGGAGCCCCGTACGACCAGTTCGACCGGGATGTCCCCGTCCGTCGGCGTACGGCCGTCCAGAACGGCCAGCAGGGCCCGCATGCCGCGTTCGCCGAAGAGCTCGGCGTCGAGCCGGACGGTGGTGAGCTCCGGATCGATGGCGGTCGCGAGTCCGAGGTCGTCGAAGCCGGTGACGGACAGGTCCTCGGGGATGCGCAGGCCGAGTCGGCGGGCGGCCTTGTAGGCGCCGACGGCGAGTTTGTCGTCGTCGCAGATGACGGCCGTGGGCCGCGGGCCGGGTTCGCGGAGGGCGGCTTCGACGGCGGCGAGCGCTCCTTCGACGGAGATCGGCGAGAGCGCCGTACGCACGGTGCCGACGCGCTCGGCGAGTTCCCGCGCGCGTACCTCGAAGGTCCAGGAGGGGATGTCGGCGGCCAGGTGCAGGAAGCGGCGGTGTCCCAGTTCCAGCAGGTGGTCGGCCACCCGCCGTACGCCGTCGGCGATGTCGAGGTTCACGGTCGCGGCGCCGAGGCTGCCCGCGGGGTCGCTGTCGAGCATGACGAGGGGCAGCTGGTCACCGCGGATGGCGGTGAGGGCGTCGGCGGCCATGGAGGAGGCGATGACGCCGTCCAGGGCGGCGCGGGCCGAGCCGAAGGGGTCGCGGGCGGGGCCGATGCCTTCGGGGGAGGGGTAGAGGACCACGCCGAAGCCGTGCTCGGCCGCGACGCGGGCGGCGCCGGTGTAGACGCCGGCGAAGAACTCGGTGGTGAGTGCGGGTACCACGAGCAGGACGGTCCGGGTGCGGCCCAGGCGGAGGTTGCGGGCGGCCAGGTTCGGGCGGTAGCCCAGTTCGCGGGCGGCCTCCCGTACGCGTTCGGCCGTGGGCTGCGAGACCCGGCCGCGCCATTTGTCGCCGAGGACCAGGGAGACGGCGGCCTGGGAGACCCCGGCGGCCTGGGCGACGTCACGGCTCGTGGGCCGGGTGCTGCCTCGTGCCACCGTGCACCTGCGCCTTCTGCTGGACTCGCCGACTGGGCACATGGTACGTATGACGGGAGACGTTATACGTAAAACCTCATGTGTTGCGGGCGAGCAGAAGGACACGACATGGCCGCGGGCTACCTGGAGATCCTCAGGACGAGGCACGCCACGCGCCTGCTCGTCGGCACGCTGGTGGGCCGGCTGCCGAACGCCACCGCCGCGATCGCCGTCGTGCTCTTCATCCGCGCGCAGGGCGGGTCGTACAGCCTCGCCGGGGGGCTCGCGGCGGTCTACGGAGTCGCCAACGCCGCGGGACAGCCGCTGCTCGGCCGGCTCGTGGACCTTCACGGGCAGCCGCGCGTGCAGCTGTCCGCCGCGGTGGTCTCCGCCCTCGGCATGACGGTCTTCGCCCTCGCGGGCACCGATCCGCTGCCGCTCGCGTATGCCGCCATCGCGGCCGCGGGGCTCTTCACGCCTCCCCTGGAGGGCGGTCTGCGGGCGCTGTGGCCCTCCGTCCTCCGTAAGGAGGACCAGGTGCACACCGCGTACGCGATGGACGCCGTCGCGCAGGAAGTGATGTTCACCGTCGGGCCGTTGCTCCTGACGCTGTGCGTGTCCCTGTGGTCCGCGCGGACCGCGCTCGTCGTCCTCGCGGCCATCGGCGTCCTCGGCGCGCTCTCCGTGGTCGTGTCGCCGCCCTCGCGCGCGTGGCGCTCCGAGCCCCGCGAGGCCCACTGGCTCGGTGCGCTCAGGTCGCCCGGGCTCCTCGCCCTGCTCGGCGCGTTCCTGTTCGTCGGCATCGCGCTCGGCTCCATCACGGTCGCGTCCCTGGCGTACGCGGACGACCACGGCGGCGACGCCGTGTACGGCTGGCTCATGGCGGGCATCGGCCTCGGCGCGCTGGTCGGCGGCACCGTCTACGGGGCGCGGCAGTGGCGGGGCGCCCCGGAGCGGCGACTGCGGGTGCTCGTAGCCCTGCTGGCGGTGTGTTACCTGCCGCTGATGCTGGTGCCCGGCGCGGTCCCCATGACGGCGCTCACCGCGCTCGCGGGGCTCTTCCTGGCGCCCTGCATCGCCTGCGCGTTCATCATCGTGGACCGGCACGCGCCGAGCGGCACGGTCACCGAGGCGTTCTCCTGGCTCGTGACGACGTTCACGGTGGGCGCGTCCGTCGGAACGGGCCTTGCGGGGCCGGTCGTCGAGTGGGGCGGCGCGGTGTGGGGCTTCGCCGTGCCGAGCGTCGCCGGAGCCGTGTCGCTGCTGGTGCTGGCGGCCACCGGGCGGGTCCTCGCAGCTCCCGGCGGGGGCGCGGTAGTTGCGGTCTCATCGGAAAATGATCCAAACCGTGCCGTCGAACCCCGTTTCAGCTCAGGGGATCGGGCGTAATGTTCAGTCATGGACCGCCGCATTTTCGGGCTGGAGAACGAGTACGGCGTCACGTGTACGTTCAGGGGACAGCGGCGCCTGTCTCCCGACGAGGTGGCTCGGTACCTCTTCCGCCGTGTCGTGTCATGGGGCCGTAGCAGCAATGTCTTTCTGCGAAACGGCGCACGCCTCTATCTCGACGTGGGATCACATCCGGAATACGCGACACCGGAATGTGACAACGTGACGGAACTTGTCACCCACGACAAGGCCGGCGAGCGCATTCTCGAAGGACTCCTGGTAGATGCCGAACGACGCCTGCACGAGGAAGGAATCGCGGGCGACGTCTACCTGTTCAAGAACAACACCGACTCGGCCGGAAACTCCTACGGCTGCCACGAGAACTATCTGGTGGCGCGTCACGGGGAGTTCTCCCGGCTGGCGGACATCCTCATTCCGTTCCTCGTCACGAGGCAGCTCCTCTGTGGTGCCGGCAAGGTGCTGCAGACTCCGCGCGGGGCGGTGTACTGCGTCAGCCAGCGCGCCGAGCACATCTGGGAGGGCGTCAGCTCGGCGACGACCCGCTCCCGGCCCATCATCAACACCCGGGACGAACCGCACGCGGACGCCGAGCGCTACCGCCGCCTGCACGTCATCGTGGGCGACTCGAACATGTCCGAGACCACCATGCTCCTCAAGGTCGGCGCCACCGACCTCGTGCTGCGCATGATCGAGGCGGGCACGGTGATGCGGGACCTGACCCTGGAGAACCCGATCCGGGCGATCCGCGAGGTCAGCCACGACATCACGGGCCGCCGCAAGGTGCGGCTGGCCAGCGGACGCGAGGCCTCCGCCCTGGAGGTGCAGCGCGAGTACTACGAGAAGGCCGTGGACTTCTGCGAGCGCCGCGGCATCCGCACCGGGACGGTCGAGCAGGTGCTGGAGCTGTGGGGCCGGGTCCTGGACTCGATCGAGGCGGAGGACCTCGACCGGATCGGCACCGAGATCGACTGGGTCATGAAGTACCAGCTCATCGAGCGGTACCGGGCGAAGCACAACATGACCATGTCCCACCCGCGGGTCGCGCAGATAGACCTCGCCTACCACGACATCCACCGCCGGCGCGGTCTCTACTACCTCCTGGAGAGGAAGGGCCAAGCCGCCCGGATCTGCAACGACTTGAAGATCTTCGAGGGCAAGTCGGTGCCCCCGCAGACCACTCGGGCGCGGCTGCGCGGTGACTTCATCCGGCGCGCACAGGAACAGCGCCGCGACTTCACCGTCGACTGGGTGCACCTCAAGCTCAACGACCAGGCACAGCGCACCGTGTTGTGCAAGGACCCGTTCCGTTCCGTCGACGACCGGGTGGAGAAGCTGATCGCAGGAATGTGATCCACAGCTTCCGGCCGATCAGTCGGAACGCAACACCGGGCGCCGTACGTTTTCCGTACGGCGCCCGCGTCACGTCGTAGAGTTGCGCGCACGCCATCAACCAAGATCGACCGATACGAGGCCCCCACCGTGCGCCGACGCTCACTCCTTATTGCCGTACCAGCCGGACTGGTCACACTCGCCGGATGCGGTGACGACGACAAGTCAGACACCGCCAAGTCCAGCAGCAGTCCGTCGGCTTCGGCTTCGGCCTCGGCCTCCGCTTCGGCGCCCCCGCCGCCGAAGATCGTCGACGGTCCGCTTCCGGCCATCACGGCGGGGGTGAAGTTCGACGAGAAGCCGACCGTGGCCAAGGGCAGCGGCGAGCCGTCGAAGGACCTGGCGGTCAAGACCGTGATCGCGGGCAGCGGGAAGACGGTCGCGGAGGGCGACTACGTCCAGGCGAACTACCTGGGCCAGATCTGGAGCACGGCGAAGGTCTTCGACAACTCCTACGACCGCAAGACACCCCTCTTCATCCCGCTCGCCCAGGGCCAGATCATCGACGGCTGGCGCTACGCCCTGACGGGCAAGAAGACCGGCAGCCGCGTCCAGATGGCCGTCCCGCCGACCTGGGGCTACGGCAAGGAGGGCAACGCGCAGGCGGGCATCAAGGGCACCGACACGCTGGTGTTCGTCGTCGACATCGACAACACCTTCAACGCCAAGAGCTCCGCAAAGGGCAAGAACGTCGCCCAGAGCGACGCCGCCCTGCCGAAGGTGGGCACGAACACCGACGGCAAGGCCCCTGCCGTCGACATCCCGAAGGCGGACGCCCCGAAGAAGCTCGTGGCGAACTACGTCATCGAGGGCGACGGCGACGAGGTCAAGGCGGACAGCACCGTCCTCGTGCAGTACAAGGGTGTGCTGTGGGACGGCGGCAAGGAGTTCGACTCGACGTACAAGAGGGCCGCGCTGACGTCGTTCTCGCTGCAGCAGGTCGTCAAGGGCTGGTCGCAGGGTCTGACCGGGAAGAAGGTGGGCAGCCGCGTGCTCATCGTCGTTCCGCCGAGCCTGGGCTACGGAGACAGCCCGCCGAGCGGCAGCGGCATCAAGAAGGACTCCACCCTCGTCTTCACGGTCGACATCCTGGCGAAGATGTAACCCTTCCGGGGATGTGAGACTGTCTGTCTTGCCTCAAGGCCTTTACGCAAACAAGCAGGAGCCAGAAACGTGAGCATCGAGAAGCCCGAGATCGACTTCCCGGGCGGCGAGCCCCCGGCGGACCTCGAGATCAAGGACATCTGGGAGGGCGACGGCGCCGAAGCGGTCTCCGGCCAGAACGTGACCGTCCACTACGTGGGCGTCGCCTTCAGCACCGGCGAGGAGTTCGACGCCAGCTGGAACCGCGGGACCCCCTTCCGCTTCCCGCTGGGCGGCGGCCGCGTCATCAAGGGCTGGGACAAGGGCGTGCAGGGGATGAAGGTCGGCGGCCGTCGCCAGCTGACCATTCCGGCGCACCTCGCCTACGGCAACCAGAGCCCCACCCCGGCGATCAAGCCCGGCGAGACCCTGATCTTCGTCGTCGACCTGATCGCGGTCTGATCGTCGTACGAGGATCGGTCGGCGTCCGATCCGCGTGATCGTCGTACGAGTTGTGTACGTGATCCGATCGGTCCCGATCACCTGGGGCCCATGCCTGTCCGGGCATGGGCCCTCGGCTTTTGCCGCGACACCACGGAGCGGTACGGTCATCGGTCGGAAGCACCATAGGAAGGGCGTCGATGGCCATTGCCAAGGCCGAGCGGCTGATGAACCTGGCGCTGTGTCTGCTCGGGACACGGCGGCCGCTCAGCAAGCGCGAGTTGCGCGAGTCCATCGAGGCCTATCTGGAAGCGGGCTCGGACGACTCCTTCAACCGGATGTTCGAGCGCGACAAGGACGATCTGCGCGAACTCGGCCTGGTCATCGAGACGGTGGAGAACCTCGACGGCGAAGTCGGCTACATGGCACGCCGTGACAGCAACCGGCTGCCGCCCATCACCCTCGACGCCGAGGAAGCGGCCGCCCTCGGGCTCGCCGCGAAGGTCTGGCAGCAGGCCCGCCTCGCGGGCGCGGCGAGCGGCGCCCTGCAGAAGCTGCGCGCCGCGGGACTTCCCGAGGACGTCGACCCGTACGAGTCGCACGGCGCCCTGGAGCCGCGCATCCCCGTGCACGAGGCGGCCTTCGAGCCGCTGATGCTGGCCTGCCGCGACCGCCGCCCGGTCCTCTTCGACTACCGCAAGGCCAACGCCGCGCAGCCCGAGCCCCGCAGCGTGGAGCCCTGGGCCCTGGAGTGCTGGCGCGGCCACTGGTACCTGGCCGGCTGGGACCGTGACCGCAGTGCAGAGCGGGTGTTCCGGCTCTCCCGGATCACCGGCAAGGTCCGCACCCGCTCCGGCCGCTACACCGCCGAAGTGCCCGACGTCGTCACCGTGCGTGAGACGGTGGCGAGCTGGGCGGGGGAGAACGCCGACCGCTCCGCGCTGATCCGGCTGCGCACGGGAGCGGGCTACCCGCTGCGCGCCAAGGCCGCCTCCGTACGGGAACTGGGCGACGGGTGGGACGAGTTGGAGATTCCGTACGGGCACGGGCTGGATGCCTGGCTCGTCGAGTTCGGACCCGACGTGGTGGTCCTGGAGCCCGCCGAGCTGCGGGCCGACGTCGTGGACCGGCTGCGCGCCGTGGCCAAGGGCTGAGGGGGAACGTAGGACAGTGGCAGGAAAACCGGCCAGGCCCACCAGTGCCATCGACCAGACCCGGCGGATGCTGTCCCTGGTGACGTATCTGCGCGAGCGCCCCGGCGCGCGCGTCGGCGACGTGGCCCGCGCCTTCGGCATCACCGAGGACGAGCTGATCTCCGACCTGGACGTGCTTCCCCTGTGCGGCACCAGCTTCCGCGGCGGGGACCTCCTCGACATCGACACCGACGGCGAGCGGATCTGGTGGCACAACCCGGACGACGTCGCCGAGCCGCTGCGCATCGCCGCCGACGAGGCGACCGCGCTGCTGGTGGCCGCCCGCGCGGTGTCCACGCTGCCCGGTCTGCGCGAGGGCGACCGGCAGGCGCTGCTGCGCGCCACCGCCAAAGTGGAGGCGGCCTCCGGCGAGGCGGCGGTTGCCAGCGCACGTCTGTCGGTGACCTTCGAGTCCGAGGGCGGTGTCTTCGCCGACGTCGACCGGGCGATCTCCGAGCGGCGCCGGCTGTGGATCCGCTACTACTCGCCCGCCCGTGACGAGCTCACCGAGCGCGAGATCGACCCGATCCGCCTGGTCAGCGTCGGCCACACGTATGTGGAGGCCTGGTGCCGCCGCTCCGAGGCGCGCCGCACCTTCCGCCTCGACCGGGTGGCCGAGATCCGGATCCTCGACGAGCCGTCCGCGCCGCCCGAGGTCGAGCTCCGGGACCTCTCCGAAGGGCTGGTGCAGCCCGCGGCCGAGGACCCCGAGGTGGTCGTCGAGGTCGCCCCCGGCGGCCGCTGGGTCGCCGAGTACTACCCGCACGACAGTGCCGAGGAGCTGCCCGACGGTGGCCTGCGGATCACGCTGCGTGCGCCCGACCCGGCCTCGCTGCGCCGGCTCGCGCTGCGGCTGGGCCGCGACGGCCGGATCGTGTCGCCGCAGGATGTCGCGGACAGTGCCCGCCAGGCGGCTCGCGAGGCGCTCGCGGCCTACGACGGTGAGCACGGCACGCACGCACCTCTCGGAGTTCAGGACGAGTCGTACGACAGGCAGGAGCGAGGGCTTTGAGCAGGTCGGTGATGTCTGGTATGCCGGAGATTTCGGTCAAGTCCGCGTTCGCTGGAATGACGAGGGTGATTCCCGTGGTGTTCAAGGCCGCCTGCCCCGACTGCCGGGCCCGCCTGGAGCTCTCCGCGAGTGCACTGCGCCTGGCCATCGGCGCCTCCAGCCGCACCACCTTCTACTCCTTCACCTGCCCCGAATGCGGTGCCGCCGTCCGCAAGCCCGCCGGCGAGCGCATCGTCGAACTGCTCACCGGAGGCGGGGTGCGGACCCTGCGGCTGCACTCCACCGTCTAGGCTCGGCGACATGTTCTGGCCGATGCTCGCGATCGCCGTGGGATTTCTGGGAATCGCCGTCCTCGGCGTGCTCGCCGTCCGTGTCTTCCTGGAGGCGGAGCGTCTCGGCAAGCAGGTGGCGGACTCCGCGAGCCGTATCAACCGGGCCGCCGACGACCTGGAACGGGCGTCCACAGGCGCCGCCCGGTCGGTGGATGCGACCGTGGATGCGCTGTGAGTGCCTTCCGGGCGACCTGTGAGTGCTGCGCTCGGTGTGCTGTGGGCGACTTCGCCCTGTCATCTTGTCGGTATCGGCAGGTACGCTGCTGAAGCGGCCCGAAGAGCGAGGCGCGGGTCGCTACAGGGAGTATGCAAGGGCATTGCCTCACGTTTACTCCCGCGGGTTACGATCGCTGCCAAGCGCGGTGGTCGGATGTTTCAGCCCGACGGCCAAGCACCAGACTCCTGTCGCCTCGGTGAAGAAGGTATACAGCTATGGGTAGGCTCGGCCCCACCGAGATCATTCTCATTCTCGTCATCGTCGTGCTGCTGTTCGGAGCCAAGAAGCTTCCTGACATGGCGCGTTCCCTCGGCAAGTCCGCTCGCATCCTCAAGAGCGAGGCCAAGGCCATGAAGGCCGACGACAGCAAGGACGCCGCGGCCGGTCCTCCGACCGACGCCGAGCAGGCTGCCGCCCAGCGCACCATCCAGGCCGCTCCCGGAGACGTGACCAGCTCGCGCCCGGTGACCGAGCCGACCGACCGTACGACGCAGCGCTAACCCCAGCCGGGTCGCCGGAGATCGGCCCGACTCTCTAGGACGAGGACGTAGGTTGCTCAAGCCTGCCCGAAGGAAAGAGAAGGATCCCGAGGGGCGGATGCCTCTCGTGGACCACCTTCGCGAGCTCCGCAACCGGCTCGCGAAGGGCATGTTGGCGATCACGGTCGTCTCCATCGTGGCTGCCTTCTACAGCCAGGAACTGATGGAGTTCCTCACGGATCCGGTGCCGCGCTGCACCAAGGGCCTGGGCGAGGCGACCGGCGGTTCCTGCGCCGTCATCGCGTACACCGACCTGCTCTCCCCCTTCACCACCACGGTGAAGGTCAGCGTCATGGCGGGTGTGGTCCTCTCCAGCCCGATCTGGCTCTACCAGCTGTGGGCGTTCATCGCGCCCGGGCTCCACAAGAGCGAGCGGAAGTACACGTACGCCTTCGTGGCCGCGGCCGTGCCGCTCTTCTTCGGCGGTGCCGCGCTCGCCTACACGATTCTGCCGATCAGCATGCGCGTCCTGCTGGGCATCACGCCCGACGGCTCGGCGAACATCCTGCCGATGGACAAGATCCTGGACTTCGTCGTCCGGATGGTGTTGATCTTCGGCGGAGCCTTCGAACTGCCCCTGATCCTGGTCATGCTGAACTTCACCGGCATGGTGACCGGGCGCAGGATGGCCGGCTGGTGGCGCGGTGTCGTCATGGGCGTCTTCATCTTCGGTGCCGTGGCGACCCCCACCACCGACCCGTTCGGCATGATCGCGCTCGCCGGACCCATCGTGATCCTGTACTTCATCGCGGTCGGCGTGTCGATGCTCAACGACAAGAGGCGTAACCGACGCAATCCGGACGCCGACCTGGACGACGACGAAGCCTCCGATCTTGATCTCACGCCGGAGGCGATCGGCGAGGTCGAGACCGTGTCGGCGTCGAAGGCCCTGCCAGAGCAGGGGAGCGGGAACACCGAGGGCGCGTCCTCGGGCCGGGTGAACGGGTACGACGACTTCACCTGATCCTGATACGACCTGCGCGAGGGGCCGGACGGACATCCGTCCGGCCCCTCCGTCGTGCCGGTGATCCGCGATGGTGATCCATGTCCGTGATCCGGATATTGATCGTCCTGTTGTCAGTGGCTGCCGGTAGTCTCGAAAGCACGATGACAGAGGACCTCTCACCGGCCGAGCGGTATGCGGCAGCACGTAAGCGCGCTGCTGAGCAGGCCACCGCGCTCGCCCCCTTCCGCGAGATGTACGACTTCGGCCTCGACCCCTTCCAGATCGAGGCCTGTGAAGCTCTTGAAGGGGGCAAGGGCGTCCTGGTGGCCGCGCCCACCGGCTCGGGCAAGACGATCGTCGGCGAGTTCGCCGTCCACCTCGCCCTCCAGCAGGGCAAGAAGTGCTTCTACACGACACCCATCAAGGCGCTGTCGAACCAGAAGTACGCCGACCTGTGCCGTCGCTACGGCGCGGACAAGGTCGGCCTGCTCACCGGCGACAACAGCGTCAACTCCGAGGCTCCGGTGGTCGTGATGACCACCGAGGTCCTGCGGAACATGCTGTACGCGGGCTCGGGGACCCTTCTCGGCCTCGGCTACGTGGTCATGGACGAGGTGCACTACCTCTCCGACCGCTTCCGCGGAGCCGTCTGGGAAGAGGTGATCATCCACCTTCCCGAGTCGGTGACCCTGGTCTCGCTCTCGGCGACCGTGTCGAACGCCGAGGAGTTCGGCGACTGGCTGGACACCGTGCGCGGCGACACCCAGGTGATCGTCTCCGAGCACCGGCCCGTGCCGCTGTTCCAGCACGTGCTCGCCGGACGTCGGATGTACGACCTCTTCGAGGAGGGCGAGGGCCAGAAGAAGGCCGTCAACCCCGACCTCACGCGCCTGGCGCGCATGGAGGCCAGCCGTCCCTCGTACCAGGACCGCAGACGGGGCCGCGCGATGCGCGAGGCGGACCGCGAGCGCGAGCGTCGACAGCGCTCGCGCGTGTGGACGCCGAGCCGTCCCGAGGTCATCGAACGGCTGGACGCCGAGGGGCTGCTCCCCGCCATCACGTTCATCTTCAGCCGCGCCGCCTGCGAGGCGGCCGTCCAGCAGTGCCTGTACGCAGGCCTTCGGCTGAACGACGACGAGGCGCGGGTGCGGGTGCGTGAACTCGTCGAGGAGCGCACGGCGTCCATCCCCACCGAGGACCTGCACGTCCTTGGGTACTACGAATTCCTGGAGGGCCTGGAGCGCGGCATCGCGGCCCACCACGCGGGCATGCTGCCGACGTTCAAGGAGATCGTCGAGGAACTTTTCGTCCGCGGCCTGGTCAAGGCCGTGTTCGCGACGGAGACGCTGGCGCTGGGCATCAACATGCCCGCCCGCTCGGTGGTGCTGGAGAAGCTCGTCAAGTGGAACGGCGAGCAGCACGCCGACATCACCCCCGGCGAGTACACACAGCTCACCGGCCGTGCCGGCCGCCGCGGCATCGATGTCGAGGGCCACGCCGTCGTGCTGTGGCAGCGCGGCATCAGCCCCGACCACCTGGCCGGACTCGCGGGCACCCGCACCTATCCGCTGCGCTCCAGCTTCAAGCCGTCGTACAACATGGCCGTGAACCTGGTCGAGCAGTTCGGCCGGCACCGCTCGCGTGAGCTGCTGGAGACGTCCTTCGCGCAGTTCCAGGCCGACAAGTCGGTCGTCGGGATCTCCCGGCAGGTGCAGCGCAACGAGGAGGGGCTCGACGGCTACAAGGAGTCGATGACCTGCCACCTCGGCGACTTCGAGGAGTACGCACGGCTGCGCCGCGAACTCAAGGACCGCGAGACGGAGCTCGCCAAGCAGGGGGCGGCGCAGCGCAGGGCCGAGGCGGCCGTCGCGCTGGAGAAGCTCAAGCCGGGCGATGTCATCCACGTCCCGACCGGCAAGTACGCGGGGCTGGCTCTGGTCCTTGACCCGGGGCTGCCCGCCGGCCGGTCCAACGGCCACCGGGGCTTCGAACAGCACGACGGGCCGCGCCCGCTGGTGCTCACCGCCGAGCGTCAGGTCAAGCGGCTCGCGTCGATCGACTTCCCGGTGCCCGTCGAGGCGCTGGAGCGGATGCGCATCCCGAAGTCCTTCAACCCGCGCTCCCCGCAGTCCCGTCGGGATCTGGCGTCGGCGCTCAGGACCAAGGCCGGGCACATCGTCCCGGACCGCCACCGCAGGGGCCGGGCGGCCGCGGCCGACGACCGTGAGATCGCCCGGCTGCGCGCGGACCTGCGCGCCCACCCCTGCCACGGGTGCAACGACCGCGAGGACCATGCCCGTTGGGCCGAGCGCTACTACCGGCTCAAGCGGGACACCTCGCAGCTGGAGCACCGCATCGAGGGCCGGACGAACACCATCGCCCGCACCTTCGACCGCATCGTCGCGCTCCTGACCGAGCTGGACTACCTGCGGGGCAACGACGTCACCGAGCACGGCAAGCGACTCGCCCGGCTGTACGGCGAACTCGACCTGCTCGCCAGCGAATGCCTGCGCGCCGGGGTCTGGGAAGGACTCGCCCCGGCGGAACTGGCGGCCTGTGTCTCGGCGTTGGTGTACGAGGCCCGGGTCGGCGACGACGCGATGGCACCGAAGCTTCCCTCGGGCAAGGCCAAGGCTGCGCTCGGCGAGATGGTCCGCATCTGGGGCCGGCTCGACGCCCTGGAGGAGGACTTCCGGATCACCCAGTCCGAAGGTGTGGGCCAGCGCGAGCCGGACCTCGGCTTCGCCTGGGCCGCGTACCAGTGGGCGTCCGGCAAGGGTCTCGACGAGGTGCTGCGCGAGGCCGAGATGCCTGCCGGTGACTTCGTGCGCTGGTGCAAGCAGGTCATCGATGTGCTCGGGCAGATCTCCGCGGCCGCCCCCGTCTCCGGCGGTGAGAGCTCGACCGTCGCGAAGAACGCACGCAAGGCGGTCGACGGACTGCTGCGCGGAGTGGTGGCCTACTCGTCGGTGGGCTGAGCGACTGAGCGGCCGGCGGCAGTACTGCCGCCGGCCTCCAGTACGACCCCGGCGGCACCGTCCCCGGCTCCCCCTGCGTGACCGCCGTGCCTACCTGAGGTGACCGGTCGGCGCCGGAGCCGTACCCCCACCTGCCGATGTCCGGTCCGGCCCGGCCGGCCCCGTTCCGGGGCCCCTTTCCCGCGGTCGTTCCGGGCTTTTTCGTATGCCCGTACGCCGTCACGCACCGTGTGCGAATGAATCCTGAGCGTGTAAATGGAGCCGAGGGTACTCCTGTCGCGTGGGTGATTTCAGGTGCTTGCTGAATATGACACAGCGATGATCCGGTCGGACTAAGCTCGCCCGCAGCGCACCGAGTTGAGATGTATTCGGGCGCTTGTTCCCAAAAGTTCCGAAGATTCAGTTTGAACCGCGATGATTCCCCCACAAACCCCCCCGACCCCCAAGCCGACCTGTCTCAGAGGGCATACATGGTGAGTGTTCAATCGCCTCCCGCTGGCCGTGAACTTCCCTACGCGCGCTTGCTGTTGCTGCCGGCCATAGTGATGGCCGCGGCGACCGGAGCCGCCGTCGCCGTAGTGACGGAACCCGCCCGGATCGCCGTCGGCTGGTGCGGCGCCGTCGCGATGCTCCTTGTGCTCGCGAGCGCGGCCGAAGCCGTGCGCCGCGGCCGCATCGCTCGCGACGCGCGCGCCGAACTCGCGCGCCGGACCGCGTACTTGGAACAGCGCATCGCCGCCCACGACCAGCAGATCGTGCGCCTCGGCAGCGATCTCCTGCCCGGCGCACTGCAGCAGCTGCGCGGCGGAGATTCCCCCGCGGAGGTGATTCGCACCTTCATCGACGGCGACCCCGTCAACCGCGAACTCCCGCGATCGCAGCGCGATCTGCTGCGCACCGTGCTGCGCATCATCGACCGCGAGGAGTCGATGCGCGACGCCGCGCAGCGTTCCTTCGTCAACATCGCCCGGCGCGTCCAGGCGATCGTCCACCAGCAGAACAACGAACTCCGCGAGATGGAGGAGGACCACGGGCGCAACCCCGAGGTCTTCGACGACCTGCTGCGCATCGACCACGGCACCGCGCTGATCGGCCGTCTCGCCGACTCCATCGCCGTACTCGGCGGCGGCCGTCCGGTCCGCCAGTGGCCCGAGCCCGTCACGCTGTTCAGCGTGCTGCGCGGCGCCATGTCGCGCATCCTGGAGTACCGCCGTATCGAGCTCCACTCGATCGCCGACATCGCCGTCAGGGGTGGATCGGTCGAGCCGCTGATCCACGCCGCCGCCGAACTCCTCGACAACGCCACCCGCTACTCGCCGCCGCACACCAAGGTGCACGTCACCGCCGTCGAGGTGCAGACCGGCATCGCCATCGAGATCGAGGACGGCGGCGTCAGCCTCAGCGAGGAGGCCCGCGCCCGCGCCGAGAACCTGCTGCTGCAGGCCCAGCAGGGCGTCGACCTCAACGTCCTCGGGGAGGCCCCGCGACTCGGCATGGCCGTCGTGGGCCGTCTCTCGCAGATGTTCAACATGCAGGTGTCGCTGCGCCAGTCCGCCTACGGCGGTGTGCGCGCCATCCTCGTCGTACCGCACGACATGCTCACCAACGAGCCCGCGGTCGGCGCCGCCCACGGCATCGGCGCGGCCTCCAGGCCGACCCTGGACACCGGCGGGGTCGAGGGTCCCGCACGCAAGCCCAAGAAGCGCCGCCCGACGACCGGCCCGCGCATCCCCGCTCCGAACGGCGCATCGATGGAGGACGACGTTCCGGAGGTCACCGAGTGGACGGCCAACGGCCTTCCGCAGCGCCGCAGCAGGGTCACGGTCCCCCTCAGCCAGCGCATCGCCGAGGCCCGCGCCGCGGAGGCGGCCGCAGAGGCCGCGGCGGCCGCGGCGCCCTCCTGGGCGCAGCCCGCCCCGGAGGAGAAGGAGCCCGAACCCGGCCTGTGGGTCGAGGCGTTCATGAACGGGCTCAAGGGCGATCCGGACCCGGCCCTCGCCGACCCGAACATCCAGCCGGCCCACCTGGAGGCCGATGACGAGGGGGACCTCAAGTGATCCAGCAGCGAGCCAACTTCGACTGGATGCTCAAGGAGCTCGCCGACGGCGTCGCGGGCATCCAGCAGATCGTGGTGCTCTCCGCCGACGGACTGCGCATCGCCCGCTACGGCGGCGACCCCGACCAGGCCGACCGCGTCGCCGCCGCCTGCGCGGGTCTGCAGAGCCTGGCCGGGGCCGTGGCGGGTGAACTCCCCAACAGCGACGGCCGGATGCGCATGGTGATCATCGAGATCAACGGCGGCTACTTCTACCTGATGGCGGCGGGTCCCAACGCCTATCTCGCGGTGCTCGCCAACATGAGCGCGGAGGCGGGGATGATGAGCAACCGGATGCGCGACCTCGTCGTCCGGATCGGCGCCCATCTGACGAGTCCGCCCCGACGCAACGGGCAGACCGTATGACTCCTCCGCAACGCCAGCGGCGCTACCCCAAGGAAGAACCCCCGGAGCCTCCCGGCAAGGCCGGCAACGCCGAGGACGGCGACGACGGCAAAGAGGCCAAACCCGGGAAGAACCCCGAACGCCTCTACACCATCACGGGCGGAGTCGAGGACGGCGACCGGGCCGCCCTCGACCTGGTGACGTTAATCGTGGCGCGCGCCGACGTGTCGCCGCCCACCGCCCAGCCGGAGCAGTCGGCGCTGCTCCGGCTCTGCACGGCCCCCCTGTCCGTGGCCGAGCTCTCGGCCTATCTCAACCTGCCGTTCAGCGTGGTGACCGTCCTGCTCACCGAGCTGCTGGCGGCCGAACTGGTCCAGGCGCGCGCCCCGATCGTCCGCCAGGCGCTCCCCGACCGTTCCCTCCTCGAAGCGGTGATGCATGGACTTCAAAAGCTCTGACACCATCACGGGTCCTCGCGCCGAGGACCATCTTCCGCACACGGCCACCGCCGCCGTGAAGATCGTGATCGTGGGCGGTTTCGGGGTCGGCAAGACGACCATGGTGGGCGCTGTCAGCGAGATCAAGCCGCTGACCACCGAGGAGACCATGACGCAGGCCGGCGTCGGAGTCGACGACAACTACGGCTCGGACACCAAGACGGCCACCACCGTGGCCATGGACTTCGGGCGCATCAGCATCACGGAACAGCTGGTGCTCTACCTCTTCGGCACCCCCGGTCAGGAACGCTTCTGGTTCCTGTGGAACGGCCTGTTCGAGGGCGCCCTCGGCGCGGTCGTCCTGGTCGACACCCGCCGCCTGGAGGTCAGCTTCGACGTGATCGGCCGCCTGGAGGAGCGCGGGGTGCCGTTCGTCATCGCCATAAACGACTTCCCGGACGCCCCCGGCTATCCCATCGAGGACCTACGGGCCGCGCTCGACCTGGCGGACGACATCCCGATCATCAAGTGCGACGCCCGCCGCCGGGCCTCCAGCCGGGACGTCCTGATGACGCTGATGCGCTTCCTGCACTCCCTCGCGATGACCTCGACGCCCGCCTGACACCCGTACGCACCGCAGACCTCTCCCCAAGACACCGGATCCAGATCAGTTTTCGGAGCGATCACCGTGACGCCTGAACCCTCTTTCCCGGCCGGGACCGACGACTCCGTGCTCGGCCCGCCGCCCGGCTGCCCCGCCCACGACCTCGGACCCGGCGGGCTGCACCGGCTCTACGGCCCTGAGGCGGACGACCTGGGAGCGCTGTACGAGAAACTCCGCGCCGAGCACGGGAACGTGGCCCCCGTGCTGCTCCACAACGACGTGCCCATCTGGGTGGTGCTCGGCCACGCGGAGAACCTGCACCTGGTGTCCACCCCCTCGCAGTACGCGCGCGACAGCCGGCTGTGGACCGCCGTGCAGGACGGTTCGGCGGGCCCCGACCACCCGCTGGCCCCGCACATCGCCTGGCAGCCCATCTGCTCCTACGCCGAGGGCGACGAGCACCTGCGGCTGCGCGGCGCCGTCACCGGCGCCATGTCGACCATCGACCACCGCGGAGTGCGCCGCCACATCAACCGCGCCACGCAGCGGCTCGTCAACCGCTTCTGCGAGGAGGGCCGCGCCGACCTGGTCGGCCAGTTCGCCGAGCACCTCCCGATGGCCGTGCTGTGCGAGATCCTCGGTATGCCCGAGGAGTACAACGACCGCATGGTGCAGGCCACCCGCGACCTGCTCAAGGGCACCGAGACCGCGATCGCCAGCAACGAGTACGTCAACGGCGTCCTCACCCAGCTCACCGCCCGCCGCCGGGCCCATCCCGAGGAGGACTTCACCAGTCAGCTCATCACCCACCCGGCGGGGCTGACCGACCAGGAGGTCACCCAGCACCTGTGGCTCGTGCTGCTCGCCGCGTACGAGGCCACCGCCAACCTGATCGCCAACGTCCTGCGCATGGTCCTCACCGACCCGCGCTTCCGGGCCCAGCTCAGCGGCGGCCAGATGACGGTGCCCGAGGCGGTCGAGCAGTCCCTGTGGGACGAGCCGCCCTTCAGCGCGGTCCTCGGCTACTTCGCCAAGCAGGACACGGAGTTGGGCGGCCGGCGCATCCGCAAGGGCGACGGGCTGCTCTTCGGCATCGCGCCGGGCAACGTCGACCCGCGGGTCCGTCCCGACCTCAAGGCCGACATGCAGGGCAACCGCTCGCACCTCGCGTTCGGCGGCGGCCCGCACGAGTGCCCCGGTCAGGACATCGGCCGCGCCATCGCCGACGTCGGCGTGGACGCCCTGCTGATGCGGCTTCCCGACGTCCAACTCGCCTGCAAGCAGGACGAGTTGCGCTGGCGGGCGTCGATGTCCTCACGCCACCTGGTGGAGCTGCCGGTCCGGTTCGCGCCGAACCAGCCGCAGGACGTCATGCAGCAGCCCGGCATGCGCCCGATGCCTCAGCAGCGCACGGACTGGCACGTCTCGACCCCGCAGCCGCAGCCCACGGCTCCCGCGCCGCAACCCGCGACGGCGAACCGGCACATGCCGGCCCCGGAGCCCGCGCACCGACTGGGCGCCTGGCAGCGCTTCCTGCGCTGGTGGCGGGGCTACTGAGCCTGCCGCGCCCAGCGCGGAGTGGGCCGGGCGGGTGACTACTCGGCCCACTCCTCGTACGACGACCAGGCCGCGAGCACCCGCGCACTGCGGAACCGGTGCTCCCGCCCCGTGACCGGATCGGTGAACTCCAGCCCCCGCGCCAGCAGTTGGAGGGGGCGCCGGAAGTCACCGGCCGGCACGGGGCCGGTCACCACCGGGTAGAGCGGATCGCCGAGCAGGGGCACGCCCAACGCGCTCATGTGCACGCGCAGTTGATGGGTCTGGCCGGTGCCGGGCGTCAACCGGTAGAGCCCGCGCCGAGCCCGCCGCTCCAGCAGCTCGACCGTGCTCACGGCGTTCGGCTCGCCCTCGACCTCCTGGGCGGCCATCACCCCGCGCTCCTTGAGGATCCGGCTGCGCACCGTGCGCGGCAGCACCAGCCCCGCGTCGTACGGGGCCACCGCCTCGTACTCCTTGCGCACCAGCTTGTCGCGGAAGAGCGACTGATACGCGCCCCGCTCCTGCGGTCGTACGGTGAACAGCACCAGCCCGGCCGTGAGCCGGTCGAGCCGGTGCGCGGCCCCGAGCGCCGGGAGGTCCAGCTCCCGTCGCAGCCGGGCGAGGGCGGTCTCGGCGACATGGCTGCCGCGCGGGGTGGTGGCGAGGAAGTGCGGCTTGTCGGCGACCACGATGTGCTCGTCGCGGTACACGACGTCGATGGCGAAGGGCACGCGCTCCTCGTCGGGCAGCTCCCGGTGGAACCACACGAGCATGCCCGGTACGTACGCCGTGTCGGCGGTCACCGCCTGTCCGTCGGCCC
Organism: Streptomyces sp. NPDC005485; assembly: GCF_040606085.1. Lineage (NCBI taxonomy): Bacteria > Bacillati > Actinomycetota > Actinomycetes > Kitasatosporales > Streptomycetaceae > Streptomyces > Streptomyces sp. NPDC005485. The sequence continues at coordinate 49,653 of NZ_JBEXDZ010000051.1, forward strand.
CGACGAACTCTCCCGCGTCGAGCATCCCGTCGACGACCCCGGGGCCCGCCCCAGCGAGCCGGTCCACCAGATGCTCCCGCACGGTGGCCCACGCTTCGCCCTGCGGCAGTTTGATGCGCACCGGATCCACCCCGCGGCGCTGCGGCAGGGGCGAGGGCGGAATCCGGGGCTTTCGTCTCATCACGATCAAGCGTACGAGGCCGCGACCGCCTCGGAAGGCTCCTCGATCGCGGTCCGCGCCGGCAGAGCCTGCCGAGCTCGGCTCAGGCGTTCGGTGAGGCCTTCTCCTGCTCCGCCTCCACCTGCGCGTTCCACTCCCGCTTCGACGCCTGCCAGCCGTCCTCGTTGTGGCCCAGGCGCCAGTAGCCGGAGATCGAGAGGTCCTCGCGCGGGATCGCGCGCTCGACCCGCAGCACCTTGCGCAGCTCCTTCACGAAGGCCGCCTCGCCGTGCACGAACGCGTGCACGCGGCCCTGAGGGAACTCCAGCGCGCGGACGGCCTCGACGAGCGCCCGGCCGAGAGGGCGCTCCCCGCGATGCAGCCAGACGACCTCCGCGTCGGAGTCGATCTTCTGCTCCTCCTCGGGGCCGGAGACCTCGATGAAGGCGCGGACCACGGCGCCGTCGGGCAGGGACTCCAGTGCGGTGGCGATCGCGGGCAGCGCGCTCTCGTCACCGGCCAACAGATGCCAGTCGGCGGCCGCGTCCGGCGCGTAGGCGCCGCCCGGGCCCATGAACCGTACGGTCTCGCCCGGTTGGACGCGCACCGCCCATGGACCGGCGAGACCCTCGTCGCCGTGCACCACGAAGTCGAGCGTCAGCTCACGCAGTTCGGGGTTCCAGGCGCGCACGGTGTAGGTCCGGGTCACCGGCCACTGCTCGCGCGGGAACTCCTCGCGGATGCGCTGCATGTCGAAGGGCTGGGGGTAGTCGACGCCCTCGGGGCCGAAGAGGAGTTTCACGTAGTGGTCGGTGCAGGTGCCCACCGAGAACTCGGCAAGGCCGTCGCCGCCCAGCACCACGCGCTGCATGTGGGGCGTGAGCCGTTCGGTGCGAACGACGCGCGCGGAGTGCGGCTTCGGAGTCCTGCGTGCCGGACGCTCTGCCATGACGGCCTCCCAGTTCACTTGCTTAGGCTTACCTAAGTTAACACCTTCCCTCAGTTAACACCTCACACCTGAAGAGTCGAAAGCAACCTCTGCAATGATCCGCCCAGGCCCCAGCGGGCCGCGAGTTCGTCCAGAGCGGCCGGATCGCGGGGCGTGTGCGGCAGCGCGGTGTCGACATCCGGCAGCGGAACGTCACCGGCGACCCGGACGACCGTGGGCGCCACCGCGACGTAGGGCCGCGACTCGTCGAGCCGCTTGCGCTGCGAGGGTGTCAGCTTCGCCTTCGGGTCGTCGAGCGCCGCCATGATGCCCGCCACGTCGCCGAACTCGGCGAGCAGCTTGGCCGCCGTCTTCTCGCCGATGCCGGGCACGCCCGGCAGACCGTCACTCGGGTCGCCGCGCAGCAGTGCCAGATCCGCGTAACCGGGTCCGTCCACCCCGTACTTCTCGCGCAGCCATGCCTCGTCGGTGAGCTGCAGGGTGCCCACGCCCTTGAGGGGATACAGGACGCGGATCTCCCGCTTGTCGTCCACGAGTTGGTAGAGGTCGCGGTCGCCGGTGACGATGTCGACCGGGCCGGTGGCGCGCCCCGCGAAGGTGCCGATCACGTCGTCCGCCTCGTACCGCGGCACGCCCACGCGCGCGATGCCGAGCGCGTCGAGGACCGCCTCGATCACCGGCACCTGCGGCGACAGGGTGTCCGGCACCTCCTCCTCGTCCGGACCGAGGTCGTGCTCCTCGGCCACCCGGTGCGCTTTGTAGGAGGGGATCAGGTCGACGCGCCACTGGGGGCGCCAGTCCGCGTCCATGCAGGCCACCAGGTCGTCCGGACGGTGGTCCTTGACCAGCCGGTCGATGAATTCGAGCAGCCCGCGCACGGCGTTCACGGGCGTGCCGTCCGGGGCCTTCACCGATTCGGGAACCCCGAAGTAGGCACGGAAGTACAGAGAGGCGGTGTCGAGCAGCATCAGGCGTCTGGTCACCCTTCGCATCATGCCGTACGCCACCGACAGCGACCCGGAACCGGCCGCGCCCCGACACCCGAGGCAGTTCGAGACCGGCAGTGACCTGGGCCACTTCCGCGTTTGCTTCGGGTAAGCGGGGGCAGGTGCCGCCTTCTGAGCGACGACGGTTGCGCTTTCAATCGTCCGGACGAGAGGTAGACGTGTCATCCAGGCTTGAGGCAGAGCATCTGTACAAGGTGTTCGGAAGACGGGCGGACGAGGCGGTGCGCCGGCTCAGGGCCGGAGCGGACCGCGAGGAGCTGCGCGCCGACGGCACCACCGCAGCGGTGATCGACGCGTCCTTCACGGTCGAACCCGGCCAGATCTTCGTGGTCATGGGTCTGTCCGGATCCGGCAAGTCCACGCTGCTGCGCATGCTCAACGGACTGCTGGAGCCCACCGACGGGCACGTTCGCTTCGACGGCCAGGACCTGACCGGGCTCAGCGCCCGCGCGCTGCGCGAGGTCCGCTCGAAGAAGATCAGCATGGTCTTCCAGCACTTCGCACTCTTCCCGCACCGCAGCGTCCTGGAGAACGCCGCCTACGGCCTGTGCGTGCAGGGCGTGCCCCGCGCCGAGCGCAACGAGCGGGCCGCCCACGCCCTCGAACTCGCCGGGCTCGCCGGCTGGGAGAAGTCCTGGCCCGACGAGCTGTCCGGCGGCATGCAGCAGCGCGTCGGCCTCGCCCGCGCGCTCGCCACCGACGCCGAACTGCTGCTGATGGACGAGTCGTTCAGCGCGCTCGACCCGCTGATCCGCCGCGACATGCAGGACCAGCTGATCGAACTGCAGCGCAAGCTCAAGAAGACCATCGTCTTCATCACCCACGACCTCAACGAGGCCATGCGCCTGGGCGACCGGATCGCCGTCATGCGCGACGGCCGCATCGTCCAGACCGGCACCGCCGAGGACATCCTCGTGCGCCCCGCGAACGACTACGTCGCCTCCTTCACCCAGGACGTCGACCGCTCCCGCGTACTGACCGCGGGGGCCGTGATGGACACCGCCGTCCAGGGCGACGAGGTGTCGTGCGCCTGCGAGACCGCGACCCCCGAGACCTCCTTCGTGGAGCTGTGCGCGATCAGTGCCCGGGTGACGCACCCGGTCGCCGTGCTCGACGCACAACGCAAGCTGGTCGGCCGGGTGCCCCGGCAGCGCCTGGTCGGCTTCCTCGGCGACCAGCAGGGCGAGCCCGCACCCTGCGACAACCCGCGCGGCAAGTCCGTCAAGGTGGTGAAGGCCGATGCCTAGGATCTCCTTCGGCGACTGGGTCAACGACGCGGTCGACTGGCTGCTCGCCCACATGTCGTGGCTCTTCGACTTCGTCAAGACCGTCTTCCAGGGCACCTACGACGGCATCGACGCCGTCCTCCAGGCCCCTGAACCCCTTCTCCTGGCGGGCATCTTCGCCGTCATCGCGTTCTGGCTGCGCGGCACCTCCGCCGGCGTCCTCACCTTCGTCGGATTCGCCTTCATCGACTCCCTCGACCTGTGGGAGGACGCGATGATGACCCTGTCGCTCGTCCTCGTGGCGACACTCATCGCGCTCGTCGTCTCGGTGCCCGTGGGCATCTGGGCGGCGCGCTCCGACCGGGTCAGCGGCATCGTCCGCCCGGTCCTGGACTTCATGCAGACGCTGCCCGCGATGATCTACCTCATCCCGGCGATCCTGTTCTTCGGCACCGGCGCCCCCGCGGGCATCGTCGCCACCCTGATCTTCGCGATCGCCCCCGGCGTCCGCATGACCGAGCTGGGCATCCGCCAGGTCGACAAGGAACTCGTGGAGGCCGCCGACGCGTTCGGCACCACGCCCCGCGACACGCTGCTGCGCATCCAGCTGCCGCTGGCCCTGCCCACCGTCATGGCGGGTGTCAACCAGGTCATCATGCTGAGCCTGTCCATGGCCGCCATCGCGGGCATGGTCGGCACCGACGGTCTGGGCGGCGCCGTCAACGAGGCCATCGGCCAGGTCAACGTCGGCCTCGGCTCGGAGGCCGGCGTCGCCATCGTCATCCTGGCGATCTACCTGGACCGCATGACCAGCGCCCTGGGCACCCAGGTCTCCCCGCTCGGCCGCCGCTCCCTCGCCAAACTCCGTGCCGCGCAGGGCCTGAAGATCTGGTCCTACCGCCCCCGGCCCGCCGTGGCCGTGGTCGGCGTGGTCGTCCTCGCCCTGGTCGCCGGCGGCATGGGCGTCTTCGGAGGTTCGACCTCCACGGCCACCGCCACCGACGCCGAGAACGTCGGCCAGGGCAAGAAGGTCACCATCGGCTACATCCCGTGGGACGAGGGCATCGCCTCCACCTTCCTGTGGAAGGAGATCCTTCAGGAGCGCGGCTTCGAGGTCGACACCAAGCAGTTCGAAGCGGGCCCGCTGTACACCTCGCTCGCCTCGGGCGACATCGACTTCCAGACGGACTCCTGGCTGCCGACCACCCACGCGCAGTACTGGAAGAAGTACGGCGATCAGCTCGACGACCTGGGCTCCTGGTTCGCCCCGACGTCCCTGGAACTGACGGTGCCCGCGTACATGAAGGGCATCGACTCCCTGGAGGACCTCAAGGGCCAGGCGTCGAAGTTCGGCGGGAAGGTCACCGGCATCGAGTCCAGCGCCGGAATGATGGCCATGCTCAAGAGCAAGGTCCTCAAGGAGTACGGCCTCGACAAGGAGTACAAGGTCGTCGACAGCTCCACGCCCGCGATGCTGGCCGAGCTGAAGCGCGCGTACGCCAAGAAGCAGCCCCTCGTCGTCACGCTCTGGTCGCCGCACTGGGCGTACAGCGACTACAAGCTGAGGAAGCTCAAGGACCCGAAGGGCGCCTGGGGCAAGGGCGACGGCGTGCACACCCTCTCCCGCAAGGGCTTCGCCCAGGACAATCCGGTCGTCGGCGGCTGGCTCAAGAACTTCAGGATGACCGAGCCGCAGCTCACCGGCCTCGAGGCGGAGATCAACAAGGCGGGCAAGGGCAAGCAGCAGGACGCCGTGCGCACCTGGCTGAAGAAGAACCCGGGCCTCGTCGACAAGCTGGCCCCGGTCAAGAGCGCCGGCGCTGCCGCCGAGGCGAAGCGCTCCCTCGACGTCGCCTGGTTCCCCTGGGACGAGGACGTCGCCGTCACCTACCTGTGGAAGAACGTCCTTGCCCGGCGCGGCTACACGCTGAACCTGAAGCAGATGGACGTCGGCCCGGTCTACACCGGCCTCGCGAGCGGCGACCTCGATCTCAACTTCGACGCCTGGCTGCCGTACGCCCAGCAGAACTACTGGGACAAGAACAAGAACGACCTGAGAGACCTGGGCACCTGGTACCGGCCAACCTCGCTGGAGATCGCGGTTCCGTCGTACGTCAAGGACGTCAAGTCCCTCGAGGACCTCAAGGGCAAGGCGGACACCTTCGACGGGCGGATCATCGGCATCGAGCCGGGCACCGGCGAGATGAACCTCCTCAAGAAGAAGGTGCTGCCCGGCTACGGCCTCGACAAGGAGTACAAGGTCGTTGACGGTTCAACGCCCGCGATGCTGGCCGAGCTGAAGCGCGCGTACGCCAAGAAGAAGCCGGTCGCCGTCGTCCTGTGGTCCCCGCACTGGGCCTACAGCGAGTACAAGCTGACCAAGCTCGCGGACGACAAGAAGCTGTTCGGCGAGGGCAACACCATCCGCACCATCTCCAACAAGGAGTTCCCCGGGCGGTACCCGCAGCTCACGAAGTGGATCAAGAACTTCAGGATGAGCGAGGCCGAACTCGGCAGCCTGGAGAGCGAGATCAAGCAGGGCGGCCAGGGCCACGAGGAGGAATCCGTGGCAGCGTGGCTGAAGGAGCACCCGGAGATGGTGGAGCGGATGACTCCGCAGCAGACCGGATGACTCCGCGGTAGTACGACAGCGGTCGTGGGGGGGGGGGGGGTGGGGGGGGGGGGGGTGGCCCCCCCCCCGCCGGCGGCCGGGCCCCCGGCCCCCTCCGGCCCACAACACCCCCCGCGAGTC
>NZ_JBEXDZ010000052.1:0-55119 GCF_040606085.1 Streptomyces sp. NPDC005485
AGACGCTGACCCCCCGCCCGGTCGGCCTCGGCCTGGCCAGGCCGTTCGCCCGGCCGGCCCGGGCTGCGGCGACGGCCGCGGCGGTCACGTTCGGCGCGGTCGCCGTGACCTTCGCCGTGGGCCTCGCCTCCTCGCTGGCCGAGGTGCAGGCCGCTCGCGACCACGACACCTCCGACGTCACCGTGCAGGCGGTGCAGGAGGGGCCGGGGCGTATCCGAGGAGGCGTGGCCTCGCGGCCGGACGAGGTGGCCGACCCGGCCGCCGTGACGAAGGCGATCGACGACCGGGCCGGCACCCGGAGGTACTTCGGCGTCGGCACCGCCGATGTGGCGGTCGCCGGGACGTCCGGCTCCTTCGAGGTCTCCGCCTTCACCGGCGACGCCTCCTGGGGTGGCTACCGGATGATCTCCGGGCGCTGGTTCGAGGGCGCGGGCGAGGCCGTCGTACCGACGCCCTTCCTGACCGCCACCGGCACCCGGATCGGGGACAGCGTCGCCCTGCGCGACCACGGCCGGACGGTCAGGGTCCGGATCGTCGGGGAGGTCTTCAGCACCGAACAGCAGGGCCGGACCCTGCTCACCGACGCGGCCACGCTCAAGGCGGCCGACCCTGAACTGCAGCCCGTCGAGTACCACATCGACGTACGGCCGGGCACGGACGCGCAGGCCTACGCCCGCGCGCTGAACACCGCGTTGACGGCGACCGGCGCGAGCGCGGGTGTCGGCGGTTCGGGCGGCCACAGCAGCGTGATCGTCATCCTGGACGCGCTGACCTCGATCCTCACCCTGATGCTCGTCGCGGTCGCCGGGCTCGGCGTCCTCAACTCGGTGGTCCTGGACACCCGCGAACGCGTCCGCGACCTGGGCATCCACAAGGCGCTCGGCATGACACCGCGGCAGACGATCGCGATGGTCATCGCCTCGGTGCTGGGGGTCGGGGTGCTCGGCGGCGCGGTCGGGGTGCCCGTCGGCCTGGCCCTGCACGACCTGGTGGTGCCCGCCATGGGCCACAGCGCGGGCCTCGAACTGCCCGCCTCGGCCCTCGACGTCTACGGCGTCCCGGAACTCGTCCTGCTCGGCTGCGGCGGACCGCTGATCGCGGTGGCCGGCGCGCTGCTGCCGGCGGGGTGGGCGGCCCGCACCCGGACGGCGACGGCGCTGCGGACGGAGTAGGGCAGGGCTCGGGCCGGCTATGCCTCCGGCGGCCAGGCGTCGCCCCAGTCGGCGTCGCGGGCCGCCTTGTACAGCGGCCCCTGACGCTTGGTCACGGTGGCACGGTGGAGCGACTCGTCCGGGCCGCACAGGTCCAGGAGCACCTGGCCCTTGCGGATCTGCGGCCTGCGGACGACGCGGGAGGGGGCCGGGGTCACCGGGAAGCGGGTGGCGGCGACGTAGCTGAACTTCTCGTCCTCGTACGCCAGGGAGCCGCCCTTGACCTTCCGGTGCAGGGAGGAGCGGCTGACCCGGGCGGAGAAGTGGCACCAGTCCTCGCCGGGGACGATGGGGCAGGCGGCGCTGTGCGGGCAGGGGGCCGCGATGTGGAACCCGGCGCCGATCAGCCGGTCGCGGGCCTCGATCACCCGGGCGTAGCCGTCGGGGGTGCCGGGCTCGATGACCACGACGGCCTGGGCGGCACCAGCGGCGGCGGCGACGGCCGCGGCGCGGTCCGCGACGGTCAGTTCGCCGAGGACGTAGGAGATGGTGACGAGATCAGTGCTCTCGATGGTGAGCGCCGCTCCGATACGAGAGCGGTGCCACTCGGCGGACGTCAGCTCCGGGTTCGCCGCGGCGATCTCGCGGCCCAGCGCGAGCGCCGGTTCCGCCCAGTCCAGCACGGTCACCGGGCGCGTGCCGTCCCAGGTCGCGTTCACCGCCCAGGTTGCCGAGCCGGTGCCGCCGCCGACGTCCACGTGGCTCGCCGGCGTCCACTGCGGCACCGTGTCCGCGAACGCGTCCAGTGCCGCGCGGACCGCCTCGAAGGTCGCCGGCATCCGGTAGGCCGCGTACGCCACCACGTCGGAGCGGTCGCGCAGGACGGGAGTGTGGGTCGGGGTGGTCCCCCGGTAGCTCGCGATCAGCCGGTCGACCGCCTGCGTCGCCGCCTTCGGCGGAAGGCCGTCGAGGAGCCCGGCGAGGGCGGTACGGAGGGTCTCGGCGGGAGAGGCGACGTTCACCCGGTGATTCTACGGTCCCGTACTCGGGGGCTCCGCGCTGGATTCAGCCCGTCCGGCGTTTGAGGACGAGCGCGTCAGCGCGATGCAGGGGGAAAGGGGGCGCAGCCCCCGGGTCTCGGGACGGGAAGGGGCGGAGGGGGCGAAACCCTCACACCCCCGACGGACTCGCCCGCACCGCCCGCGCCAGGCGGTCGGCGGCCGCCGCCCGCGGCACGTTGTCCGCGGGCCGGCGCCGGGGATGAACGGTGTTCGCCAGCAGCACCAGAAACGTGTCCGTCGCGGGGTCGAGAACGAGGGACGTACCGGTGAACCCGGTGTGCCCGGCGGCACCCCGGTGGCCGAGCGCGCCCATGAACCACGGCTGGTCGAGGGCGAAGCCCAGCCCCGGCGGGGTGAGCATCAGCTCGACGAAGTCGGGGCCGAGGATGCGGGCGGGCCCGTAGGAGCCGCCCGCCAGGAGCGTGCGGCAGAAGACGGCGAGGTCGCGCGCCGTGGAGAAGAGCCCCGCGTGCCCGGCCACTCCCCCGAGCGCCCACGCGTTCTCGTCGTGGACGACCCCGCGCAGCATGCCCCGCTCGGCCTTCGCCCACGGCCGCCGCTGGTCCTCGGTGGCGGCCGCGCCCGGGCACGGCCCGAAGCAGGTGGCCGTCATCCCGAGCGGCCGGGTGATCCCGTCGCGCACGAGCACGTCGAGGCCGCGCCCGGTGATGCGCTCCAGCACGAACTGGAGGAGGAGCAGGTTGAGGTCGGAGTAGAGGTACTGGCCCGGCGGCGAGGACGGTGCCTCGGCGCGCAGCAGCGTGAGCCGGGCGGCGGCGTCCGGGCAGTCGTACAGCGGGAGTTCGGGGCGCAGCCCGGAGGTGTGCGTGAGCAGCTGCCGTACGGTGATGCCGTGTTCGCGGGCGCCGCGGAACTCCGGCAGATACGCCCCCACGCGCGCGTCGACGCCGAGGGTGCCGCGCTCCAGCTGCTGCATGGCCGCGACCGCGGTGAACAGCTTGGTGAGGGAGGCCAGGTCGAAGGGCGTGTGCACGCTCATCGGCACGCGGGCCTCGGGCGGCAGTTCGAGGCCTGAGTCGGTCTTCTCGTCGTAGGACGCGTAGCGCACCGCCCACCCGGCGGCCTGCTCGGCGGCGATCACCGGGCCGCGTCCGGCGACGAGCACGACGCCGGGCGCCCAGGGGTCCGCTCCCAGGGTGAGGCCGCGGACATCGCGTACGAGATGGTGCAGTTCCTCCGCGTCGAGCCCGGCCCTCTCCGGGGTGTCGATGCGCAGTCGCGGTGCGCTCAGCTGTCCGCCGCCTTTCCTTCCGGTGCCTCCGGCGTGCCTCCGGTCCGCCAGGGACGGCACAGTCCCACGAAGCAGGCCGCTGCCACCAGTACCGCGGCCAGTTGGACGACGGCCATCGGGACGGCGGTGTGCTCCCCGGCGACGCCGACCAGCGGCGAGGCGATCGCGCCGATGAGGAAGGAGGACGTGCCGAGCAGGGCGGAGGCGGATCCGGCGGCGTGCCGTACGCGCATCAGGGCGAGGGCCTGGGTGTTGGGCAGGGCGAGACCCATCGCGGACATCAGCACGAACAGGGCGGCGGCGACGGGGGCGAGGCCGACGTCGCCGAGGGCGCCGGTGGCCATCAGGAGCAGCGCGGTCGCGGCGAGGGTGACCGCCGCGATGCCGACGGCCAGGACCCTTTCCAGGCTGACGCGGCCGACCAGGAGCTTGCCGTTGACCTGGCCGGCGATGACCAGGCCGACGGAGTTGACGCCGAAGAGCAGGCTGAAGGTCTGCGGGGAGGCGCCGTAGATCTCCTGGATCACGAACGGTGACGCGGAGATGTACGCGAACAGCGCGGCGAAGGTGAAGCCGCCCGCGAGCATGTAGCCGGCGAAGACGCGGTCGGCGAGCAGTCCGTGCATGGCGCGCAGCGCCTCGCCGACGCCCCCGCTGTGCCGTTCGCCGGGCGGCAGGGTCTCGGGGAGCTTCGTCCAGACGACGGCGGTGAGCGCGATGCCGACCACGGTGAGGACGACGAAGACGCCCCGCCAGTCGGTGACGCGCAGGATCTGGCCGCCGATGAGGGGCGCGACGATCGGGGCGACCCCGGAGATCAGCATGAGTGTGGAGAAGAACCGGGCCATCGCGATGCCGTCGTAGAGATCGCGTACGACGGCCCGCGCGATCACGATCCCGGCGGCGCCCGCGAGTCCCTGGGCGAGCCGGAAGGCGACGAGGAGTTCGACGGTGGGCGCGAGCGCGCACAGGGCGGTGGCGAGGATGTAGACGAGCAGGCCCGCCATCAGCGGGCGCTTGCGGCCCCACCGGTCGCTCATCGGGCCGACGACGAGCTGCCCGAGCGCCATGCCCGCGAGGCACGCGGTGAGCGTGAGCTGCACGGTCGCGGCCGGGGCGTGCAGGGACCTGGTGACCTCCGGCAGTGACGGGAGGTACATGTCGATGGCCAGCGGAGGTGTGGCGGCGAGTCCGCCGAGGACGAGGGTGACGAGGAGTCCGGTGCGGCGCAGGGCGCCCGGGTCCGGTGCCGGATCGGCGATCGTCGCGCGTGTGTCGGCGACGGTCGCGTTCGGTATGTGTCCCCCCGGGCCGCTCTCGTCCCGCGTGGTACGGCCACGCTCGGGCATGTGCCCCTCCCTCTTCCTTCGTTCCGCGACCTATGCTCTCAGCTCGAACACCCGTTTAGGGGTGGTCGGGGTCACAGACCACAGGACTCACAGGACTCGCAGGGGTCAGAGAACGACGAGGGGCCGGGATGACGGGCGACGGACGCGTGCGGTGGGGCATTCTGGCGACGGGCGGGATCGCCGCGGCGTTCACGGCGGATCTGGTGGACCTGCCGGACGCCGAGGTGGTGGCGGTGGCCTCGCGGACCCAGGAGTCGGCGAAGGCGTTCGCCGAGCGGTTCGGGATACCGCGGGCGTACGGGGACTGGGCGTCGCTGGCCGAGGACGCGGACGTCGACGTGGTGTACGTCGCCACTCCGCACGCGGCGCACCGGGCCGCCGCCGGGATGTGCCTGGAGGCGGGGCGCCATGTGCTGTGCGAGAAGGCGTTCACGCTGAACGTGGGCGAGGCGCAGGAGCTGGTCGGGCTCGCTCGCAGCAACGGTCGCTTCCTGATGGAGGCCATGTGGATGTACTGCAATCCGCTGATCCTGCGGCTGAAGGCGATGATCGACGACGGTGTGATCGGCGAGGTGCGCACCGTCCAGGCCGACTTCGGGCTTGCGGGGCCCTTCCCGCCCTCCCACCGGCTGCGTGATCCCGCGCAGGGAGGCGGTGCGCTGCTCGATCTCGGGGTGTATCCGGTGTCGTTCGCACAGTTGTTGCTCGGGGAGCCGTCGGACGTCGTCGCGAGAGCGGTGCTCTCGGAGGAGGGTGTCGATCTCCAGACCGGAGCACTGCTCTCCTGGGAGAGCGGCGCTCTCGCTTCGGTGCACTGCTCCCTGACCGGCGGCACCGCCACCTCCGCCTCGGTCACCGGCTCCGCGGGCCGCGTCGACATCCCGTTCGGCTTCTTCCACCCGGACCACTTCGTGCTGCACCGCGACGGCCACGAGCCCGAGAAGGTCCTCGCCGACCCGGCCCACGGCCCGCGCACCAGCCTCAAGCACGAGGCCGCCGAGGTCATGCGGGCCCTGCGCGCCGGCGAGACCGAGTCCCCCCTCGTCCCGCTCGACGGCACCCTCGCCGTGATGCGCACCCTCGACGCCGTACGGGACCGGATCGGCGTCCGCTACCCCGGTGAGGTCGGCTGACCCATCCGGCAGGACTCCGTATGATGGACAACCAGTTCCGCATTACGGAGTCCCGCCGTACGCTGCTGGCCCATGAATGCCATGCAGACGAAGATCGCCGTGGTGACCGGGGCGGGCTCCGGTATCGGCCGTGCGGTGGCCGTGGAACTCCTGCGCACCGGCTGGTCGGTGGCGCTCGCGGGCCGCCGGACCGAGACCCTGGAGGAGACAGCCGCCCTCGCGCTTGAGGCACCCGAGGCACCCGGGACCCTTGAGGCACCCGCGGGCGCCGCCCTCGCCGTTCGCACCGACGTATCCCGTCCCGAAGACGTGGCGGCCCTGTTCGCCGCCGTGCGCGAGCGCTTCGGGCGGCTCGACCTGCTCTTCAACAACGCGGGCACGTTCGGGCCCGGCGGCGTCCCGGTCGAGGAGCTGCCGTACGACGCCTGGCAGCACGTGGTGAACACCAACCTGAACGGCGCGTTCCTGTGCGCGCAGGCCGCGTACCGGCAGATGAAGGAGCAGGACCCGCAGGGTGGCCGGATCATCAACAACGGCTCCATCTCGGCCCACACGCCCCGCCCGCACTCGATCGCGTACACGGCGACCAAGCACGCGCTGACGGGCCTGACCAAGTCACTGTCCCTGGACGGGCGTCCGTACCGGATCGCCTGCGGTCAGATCGACATCGGCAACGCGGCGACCGACATGACCCGGCGCATGGAGACCGGCGCCCTGCAGGCCAACGGCGAGATGGTGCCGGAACCCGTGATGGACGTCGCGGACGTGGCGCGCACGGTGCGGCACATGGCGGAGCTGCCCCTGGAGGCGAACGTGCAGTTCGCGACGGTGCTGGCGACGGCGATGCCGTACGTGGGCCGCGGCTGAGCCGGCCGCAGACGCGACCCGTTCGGGGTCGCATGCGACATCAACGTGGGATCAACGCCGGACCAAGAGGTGGTCAACGGCTCAACCTACACAAACGGAAGCTGAACCTCCGTACCGTTCCGCCCGGTGACAGGCATATGCTCAACACTCCTCCATCAAAGCTTCACACTTGGAGCACACGGCTTCGGTACGCCCAAGGACCACTCCTAGGGGGGAGGCGGCAGCCGTTCCACGGCCCGGCAGGGGGCGGACCTCGCGGGAAACCGCGAGGTAAGCACCGGACCGCGGAACGGCTGCCACCACATTCGGCCTCTTCGGCCCGCAGACCTTCGCGCCTGCGGCCCGCAAGCCCTCAGGCCCGGTGCCGGCCGGACGCGTCGGAGTCGTCGTCCGCCATCGCGCGCCGCCGCCGGCGCAGCGCGAAAGCCCCGCCCGCGAGCAGCGCGACGGCTCCGCCCGCCCCGCCGACCATGCCCCACGCCGAGTGCGCCTGACCGGCCGCAGCAGGAGCACCGGCGGCACCCTTGACCGCCCTCCGCGTCGGCGTCGCGGCGGCGCCGCCCTCGCTGACCGGATCGACCAGCGTGCCCACGGACTTGGCGCGCCCGGCCCACTTGAACCCCCAGTCGAGCAGCGCGGCCGTCTCCTCGTAGACACCGCTGCCGCCACTCCTGGGATGCATGACGGTGACGAGGAGTGTGCGGCCGCCGCGGGTCGCCGCGCCGGTGAAGGTGTTGCCCGCGTGGCTGGTGTAGCCGTTCTTCACGCCGATCAGACCGTCGTACGTCCGCACGCCCCACGCGCCCGTCAGCAGGCGGTCGGTGTTCTGGATCTGGAAGGTCTTCTTGCCGCCCGCCGGGAAGTCGGCGGTCTTCGTCGCGCAGTAGGAGCGGAAGTCGGCGTCGCCGAGGCCGTGCCGGGCGAAGAGGGTCAGGTCGTACGCCGAGGACAACTGCCCCTTGTGGTCGAAGCCGTCGGGGCTGACCACATGGGTGTCCAGCGCCTGGAGGTCGCCCGCCTTGGCCTGCATCGCGGCCACCGTCTCGGCGACGCCGCCGTACATGTGACTGAGCACGTGCACCGCGTCGTTGCCCGAGCGCAGGAAGACACCGAGCCACAACTGCTCGACGGTGTACGTGAGTCCGGGCTTGACGCCGACGAGGCTGGAGCCCGCGGGGATGTCGGCCAGGTCGGCGTCGGTCACCGTGTACCGCTCGGCGCGGTCGAACTTCTTCAGCACCGTGTCCGCGAACAGCATCTTCAGCGTGGAGGCGGGCGCCAGACGCGTGTGCGCGTCGTACGAGGCGAGGATCTCGCCGCTCTCGTGGTCCGCGACGAGCCAGGAGCGCGCCGTGAGCTTCCCGGGCAGGCCCGAGGCACCGCTCACCTGGACGCCGGGACGGCCGAGTCGCTCACCACCGACGACGGTTGCGGCGGTCGTGGCGGACGCGGGGACGGCGCCGGCGGCGGCAGTGGCGGCCGCCGGCGGCACGGCCGCCGCGAGGCCCAGGGCAGCACGGCGGGAAAGCGGAGAGGAATCGCGCATCCCGGGACCGTACAAAGCGCGCCGGGGCCACCGCACATCGGGGTCCCAAAGAAAAGGCACGGCACTCTCAAAGACACGGCAAAGAAAGGCGCCGGAACGGAACCCCGAACAGTCCGGCCCGCACGCGGTGAAGCAAACGCCTACGGCGAAGAGCACGAAACCGCCCGGTGCGCCTGTCCACCGTCCCACCGGAGGTGCGCACCGGGCGGTCCGCTCTTCTTCACCAACACCCCACCCAACAGGCGTTTCCTGGCAGTACGCCCTCCACAGCTCAGGAATCAGCTGTCTTATGGAAATTTGATGACCGCCGTCACTTTCTCAGCCCTGACACATCTTTTACTCAGGCCGACTCAAAGGTTTCTCCATAGTTTGTGGCCGCGCCCACAGCGGGCGCCAAGAACCTTCGAGGAACGGGATGTTTGGCATCTATCTCAAGCGCGAGCTGAGCCGGCGCAAGAAGGCGGCTCTGGTCATCGCCATGGGTCTGGCGCTCGGTATCGCGCTGGTCATCACCGTGAACTCGGTGTCGGCCGGCATGCAGCAGGCACAGGACAAGGTCCTCCAGTCGCTCTACGGGCTCGGTACGGACATGACCGTCACCAAGGCCCAGGCGGCCCCCTCCGGCAACTCCTCCAGCAGGCCCAAGTTCGACTTCGACGCCAAGTCGGACAGCAGCAAGACGCAGAGCTCCGACCGGGTGATGACGCAGGGCGGGCAGTCCCTGAAGTCCTCGCTCGTCACCGAGGTCGCGGCGCAGAAGGGCGTGGCGAGCGCGGTGGGCGCGCTCAGCCTGAACGTCACCAAGGTCGACGGCTCCTTCACCCAGGGCAAGGCGAAGAGCTCCACCACCCAGCAGCAGGGCGGTGGCGGCCAGGGCGCGCCCGGCGGCGGCACCAGCACCGGGCAGCCGCAGGTCCAGGGCGGCGGCGCCTCCTTCGACGTCAACTCGTACTCCGTGGCCGGGGTCGACGTCACCCACCAGGACCTCGGTCCGCTCGCCACCTCGAAGATCACCAAGGGCAAGGCCTTCACGGCGACGCAGACCAACGCGAAGGTCGCGGTGCTCAGCAAGTCGTACGCCAAGGAGAACAAGAAGACGGTCGGCAAGACTCTCACGATCTCCGGCACCAAGTACACGATCATCGGCATCGCGACGCCGGACAGCAGCGACTCGACGACCGATGTCTACCTGCCGCTGAAGCAGGCGCAGACGCTGGGTGACGCGAAGAACAAGGTCACCACCATCTACGTCCAGGCGACCGACTCGAAGCAGATCGACGCGGTCAAGTCGACCATCCAGAAGAACATCTCGGGGACGACGGTGACCACCTCCGCCGACCTCGCGGACACCGTCTCCGGTTCGCTGTCGACGGCCGCGAACCTCGCTACGAACGTAGGCAAGTGGCTGTCGATCGCGGTCCTGGTCGCCGCGTTCCTCGTGGCCGCGCTGCTCACCTCCTCGGCGGTCAGCCGCCGTGTGCGGGAGTTCGGCACGCTGAAGGCGCTCGGCTGGCCGTCGCGCAAGGTCACCCGGCAGGTCGTCGGGGAGTCCATCGTGAACGGCCTGCTCGGCGGCGCCCTCGGCATCGCACTCGGGCTCGGCGCCGCGTACGCGGTGACGGCGATCAGCCCGAAGCTGACTGCTGAACTCGGCTCCACCGGCGGCGGTGGCGGCGGCATGGGCGGCGGTCCCGGTGGCGGCGGTCCGGGTCAGCAGGCGGCCTCGGCGGCCAAGAACACCATGGAGGTCGCGCTGTCCGCGCCGGTCTCGGTGACCACCATCGCGCTCGCCGCGGGCCTGGCCATCGCCGGCGGTCTGATCGCCGGCGCCATGGGCGGCTGGCGCGCCTCCCGGATGCGCCCGGCGGACGCGCTGCGCAGCGTCTCCTGACCGGCCACCCGGCCAACCGGCCCTCGGGCCACACCCCTTGAGCCGGGGCGCCGCGTCCGTTCCCCCCGGGCTGCGGCGCCCCGCCCCTTTCAGTCCAGTCATGCCAGTCATGCCAGTCATGCCAGTCACGGAGAACTCATGTACAAGCTCACCGGCGTCACCAAGCGCTATACGCGGGGCAAGGAGACGGTGGACGCGCTGCGCGGCGTCGACCTCACCATCGAGGACGGCGACCAGCTCGTCATCCAGGGCCCCACCGGCGGCGGCAAGTCCACCCTGCTCCAGATGATCGGCGGCCTGGACCGGCCCACCTCGGGCAGCGTCGAGCTGGACGGCGTGGACCTCGCCTCCATCAGCGAGGCCAAGCTGACCCGGCTGCGCGCCGAGAAGATCGGCATCATCTTCCAGTCCTTCAACCTCATCCCGACGCTGACCGCGCAGGAGAACGTGGAGACCGCGCTCGTACCGCTCGGCGCGAAGCCCAGGGAGCGGCGCGAGCGGGCCGCCGAGGCACTGGGCTCGGTCGGTCTCGGCGACCGTCTGAGCCATGCGCCCAGTGAGCTGTCCGGCGGTCAGCAGCAGCGCGTCGCCATCGCCCGCGCGCTGGTCAAGAAGCCGAAGGTGCTGCTCGCCGACGAGCCGACCGGCAACCTCGACGAGGGCACCCGTGACGACATCATGGAGCTGCTCGAAGGACTGTGGCACGAGTACGGGCTGACCTTCATCATGGTCACCCACGACTCGTCCATCGCCCGCCGCGCACCGCGGCTCGCCACCATCAAGGCCGGGCAGATCACCCTGACCGAGCAGGGCGGGGCACGGCGCGCGGCAGCGCAGGCTCCGGAGTACGCCGGGCAGCAGTACGCCCAGCAACCGTTCGGTGGCGGCGGTAGCGGTGGCGGTGGCGGTCAGGGTTACTGATCCGGCCACCGAGCCGTCGGCGGCGTCCCGCAGGGCCGCTCACCGTCCGAGCACGCGATCGACGTCGGTCAACTGCGCGGCTGTGAGCGGCCCTTGGGCGATCGCGCCCGCGTTCTCCTCGGCCTGGGCGACCGAGCGGAAGCCCGGGATCGGGACGGTGCGCGGGCTACGCGCCCAGATCCAGGCGAGGGCGCCCTGGGCGGGCGTACGGCCGCCGCTGGTGAGGATGGACCGGAGCGCGTCGGCCTTGGCGAGCCAGGCCGGGTCGGCGCCGCGGTTCTCCGTGAAGCCGGGCAGCCAGGCGGGCGGCGCGTTGCGGATGTCTCCGGCGTCGAGAGCACGTCCGGCCGACTGCTTGCCGGTGAGCAATCCCATGGCGAGCGGACTGCGGTTGATGCTCGCGAGATTCGACTGCTCGCAGAAGGCGAGGAGTTCGGGCGCCTCCTGCAGCACGTTGAGGCGGTGCTGTACGGCCGCGCAGTGCGGCCCCTGAGCGAAGACGGCGGCGCGGTCCGGGTCGTCGGTGCTCCAGGCGTACGCGCGGATCAGGCCCTCGCGCACGAACTCCTCGCAGGTGTCGCGGAGTTCGGCCGCACGCACGGGGTCGGCATCGGAGATGTGCAGCTGATAGAGGTCCACATAGTCGGTGCCCAGGCGCTCCAGCGAGGCGGTCAGGGCACGGCGGGCGTACGCCGGGGAGTCGTCCTGGCCCAGTGCCGTCCGGGTCTCCTCGTCGAAGACGTTGCCCCACTTGGTGGCGACCACGACGTCGGCCCGGCGCTTGCCCAGGGCCCGGCCGAGCACGCGCTCGCTGTGCCCGGTGCCGTACGCGTCCGCGGTGTCGAAGAAGGTGACTCCGAGGTCGAGGGCGCGGCGTACGGCCCGTACGGACTCGTCGTCGTCAACCTTGCCCCAGCCCAGCGGCTGTCCGTCGGCTGTCTGCCACTCACCGCCGATGGCCCAGCAGCCGAAGCCGAGCGCGCTCACCTCGATGCCGCTGCGGCCCAGTGTTCTGGTGGTGCTGGTACTGGTACTGCTGCTGGTGCTGGTGGTCTTGGTGTGCTCGTTGCTCTCCATGCCTGTGGACGCTAGGAGTTGAAGCGCGCTTCAACGCAAGACCTCGTACGGGACTCGGGCCTGTCCGGTCTCGAAGGTGGCAGGTCTGTCCGGTCCCGAAGTTCAGGCCTGGCCGGTCTCGAAGCGGGAGATCCTGCCGCTGTCGTCGACGGTGAAGCTCCACTTGGTCTTCATCTCGCCCCAGGCGTCGTTGCAGTAGTGCGCGGTGAGGGAGTGGCCGTCGTTGGACTCGCGGTCGACCTCCATGTGGCCGTGCGAGGAGAAGATCTCCCGCTCGGTCCAGTCGGCGAGGTCGCGGTCGGAGCCGTCGTCGGACATGGTCGCGTCCGGGGCGAGGACCGCCTGGAAGGCGTCGCGGTCGTGGGCGTTCACCGCGCTGACGAAGGCCCGGACGGCCGGATCACTGAGTTTCGTCACCTGAATCGTCATGCCGGCCAGACTCACACCGTTCCCCGGCGCCCGCCACCCGAACGGCGGCGCGAATCGGGTGCGGGGCGGGCGCGGGAGGGGTACGCGGTGCGACGGTGGAGGTACCGCGCTCCTGGTGTGACGAGAGGTGACACGAGATGACCTGCTACGACCGACGCGATCTGGGCCTTCTGCTGCTCCGCCTGGGCACGGGCGGAGTGCTGGCCGCGCACGGCGCGCAGAAGCTGTTCGGGTGGTTCGGCGGAGGTGGCATCGAGGGCACCGGCCAGTTCATGGAATCCGTCGGCTACTCCCCCGGAAAGGCGAGCGCCAGGGCGTCGGGGTTGGCCGAGGCGGGCGGTGGCGCTCTGCTGGCGCTCGGCCTCGCGACCCCGGCGGCGGGCGCGGCGGCGGCCGGCGCGATGGCGGGCGCGTCCGCGGTGCACGCGCCCAACGGCTTCTTCGCGCAGAGCGGCGGATACGAGCACGCGGCGTCCCTCGGTCTGACCGCGGCGGGCCTCGCCGTGACGGGCCCGGGCCGGCTCTCCCTCGACCACGCGCTCGGGCACCTTTTCGACCGCGGCTGGATGGTCCCCGCGGCCCTGGCCGGAACGGCAGCGGTCACGCTGGCGGTGGTGGGGGCGCGGAGCCGACGGGTGCGGCGGGCAGCGGAGGGCGAGCAGGAGACGCTGTTCGACGAGTAGGAGCCGGGGAGGCTTCTGCGCCTCTGCGAGGCTGACCTCATGGCTTGCGCCTCTGCGAGGCTGACCTCATGGCTGACGAAGAAGTCTGGAAAGCGATCGACGACCTGCACGCCTGGCTGGACGCGAACAAGGCGGTCGACGGCCCGGAGGCCTTGCTTCTGCGGGTGCTGAAACTCTCCGAGGAGGTCGGCGAGGTCGCCCAGGCGGTGATCGGCGCGACAGGCCAGAACCCGCGCAAGGGGACGAGTCACACCTGGGACGACGTCCGGTCGGAGCTCTGCGATGTCGTCATCACGGCCCTGGTCGCCCTGCGCACGCTGACTCCGGACGCGCGCGAGGTCTTCGCGACGCATCTGGCGGGCGTCACGGAACGCTCGCTCGACGGCCGAACTCCCTGAGTGGCGAGGCACTTCCGACTGTCGCGTCCGAAGCTGTTCACCCTGTGTGCGTACGGAGGCCGCTCGCAGTTGGTGGGGGCGGCCCAGCCTTCACGTCGACATCGTGACGACGGAAGGCTCCCAGTGCAGGACTACGTTTCCCCCGGCGGGCGCAGGGCGATTGCCATGGCGAGCGGGGCGCTTACGCTCGCGCTCATGAGCATGGGAAGCCAGGCGCAGGCGGCGAGTTACGGCACCCCGAGCATCGCCCTGTCCGCGGCGTACCTGTCGGGCGCGGTCGGCGCGACCGGGGACCCGACGGTGAACGTGACAGTCGGGCAGAGCGGGGCCGACGCCGGGGCGCTCGGCGTCAAGGTGACGGCCAGCAGCAGGACTTCAGTGGCTACGACCGGCGACGTCACGATCACCGGAACGGGCGCCGCCCGCAAGCTGGTTGTCGCCGCGCGCGGCCGGGGCTACACCGACCTCACCGTCAAGGTCACCGGTGTCGACGGACAGACGGCCTCCAAGACGCTGCACTACGCCGCGTCCGCCGCCGTCCAACAGAGCGCGGACAGCAGGTACTTCACCGGTTCGAGCGACGCCTCGGCGGCCGTCGACGTGGGCGGCGGGTATGTCGTCGTGGCGGACGACGAGTCCAACGTTCTGCGCCTGTACGACCGTTCGACGTCCGGTGCGCCCGTCAAGACCTGGGACTTCAGCTCGAAGATCGGTGTCACCAAGGAGATCGACATCGAGGGCGCGGCACGGGTGGGCGACACCATCTACTGGACGGGCTCGCTCGGCAACAACAAGGACGGCGAGTACAAGCCGGCCCGCAACACCCTCTTCACCACCAAGGTGACCGGGTCCGGCGCGGCCACCACCCTGTCGTACGGCGGCGCATACAAGAAGCTCCGCGACGACCTGGTCGCCTGGGACGAGGCGCACGGCGACCGCTACGGCTTCGCGGCGGGCACCGCGGACGGCGAGATCCCCAAGGAGGCCAACGGCTTCAACGTGGAGGGCCTGGAGTTCGCGCCGGGCTCGACGACGACGGCGTACATCGGCTTCCGCGCGCCGCTGGTTCCGGCGGTCTCCGGCGGCAAGGCGCTGCTCGTGCCGGTCACGAACATCGACAAGGTGGCCGGCAGCGGCGCGACGGCCACCTTCGGCACCCCCATCGAGCTCGACCTCGGCGGCCTCTCGATCCGCGACCTCCGCAAGAACGCCGCGAACCAGTACCTGATCGTCGCCGGTTCCTGGGCCGCCGACGACAACACCGACCCGTACGCCCTCTACACCTGGGACGGCGACCCCGCCCACGCCCCGACCAAGACCCTCGACCTCCCCACCTCCGACCCCGGCGGCTGGGAAGCAGTCATCGACGTCCCCGACCTCACCGCCCCGGGCGCCCGAGCCCAACTCCTCACCGACAACGGCTCGGCCGACCTTTACGGGGACGGGACGGAGGCGAAGGACTTGACTCACTCGGAGTGGAAGAAGTCTCGGGTTACTTGGTTCACGGTTGCGGGCTGACGGCGACGGTCACGGATTGCACAGGCGGCACTGGAGAGGCGGCACCTGAGCCGACCAGCGAAGGCCGAGGACCTGGGCGGGTGACGCACTCGGCCAGGTCCAACTCCTGTCCTGTGTACTAACGTTCGCTTCCGTGAGAAGCCATCTGCGCATATGGATCGCGCTGACGCTGTCCGCCGTCGGTCTCACCGCCCTCGTCGACCGGCTCGCGCCCTCCGCGCACGTCCTCGCCACCCTGGGCGACTGGTGGCCCCTCGCCCTGGTGGCCCTCGGCCTCGGCGGTGCGCTCCGGCTCCTCCTCGCCGTCACGAACGTGCTGCGCGGCCCCGTCGCGGTCGCCCTCGCCGGTGCCCTTCTCCTCCTGCTGACCCGCGACCCCTTCCCCGACCCGGTCCGCCCCTACGTGTGGCCGATGGCGTTGCTCCTCGCAGGCACGTTCATGCTCACCGGCATGGCGGTCGCGGCGCCGTCCGCCGACGGACTGCTCGTGACGCGGCTGGTCTCGATAGCAGAGGCGCGGAGGGTGGTGTGGCCACGGGGGGAGTTCTCGCTGGCGACGGTCACGGCGGTGGCCAGCGGCTGCGTGATCGATCTGCGGGAGGCGCGGCTCCATGAGATGCGCCGCCGCGGCCGGGTGTGGCACGAGGCGCGGCTCGACGTGACGGCGATCCTGAGCGGAGTCGACGTGCTGGTGCCCGCCACGTGGGAGGTGAAAGTGGAACGCTACTCGTCGCGTTGGGCCCAGCAGCCCGTGCCGGATCCCTCGATCCCTGCGAGGCCGACCCTGCACATCAAGGCGCTCTCGCTGCTCGGCGGGATCGAGATCCGCAAGGCTGAGGAGAAGTCAGGGGCCACCTGAGCCCGCCTGACCGCCGGTGGTGGTGCCCCCGGTGTCGTACTTCACCGGACGGGGCAGCGGCTCGCCGTCGGACCTCGACCAGTAGGCCTTGAGATCCCCGTTGAGTTCGCGTTCCTTCGCCGTGTCGTCGGGGATGCCGAGATGCATCTCCTGCAGGAGCCTCAGCCGGTACACGTCGATCACGGCGGCGACCGTGACCCCGTAGGTGGTCGCCGCGTGGACGGCGGACCGGTAGGCGAACCACGACAGGCAGGCGAGGGCCGCGGGCAACGTCAGCCACCAGGGGTGGGTCACCAACAGCCCGGTCGTGACGGCCGAAGTGAGGCCGAACGACAGGCTCAGCCGGGCCGCGGTGTCGAGTTGGTTGCGGCTCTCGGAGAGCGTCTGCAGCACATCCTGCGGCAGGACGTGGTAGAGGCGCGGCCACACCAGCAGCGCGTCGAACCCATAGGGGCGGCCGGCCCGTTCCTCCGCCGCCCGCAGCCGGTTTCCCAGGGTCGTGGGCAGGACGGGCGCCTTGTGCGGCATGAGCGTGAGCCCCAACTCGGCGGTCTCGACGTGGGGTTCGTCGCGGAGGTGGTCCTTCTGCCAGGTGAGCCTGGACCTTCGGTTCGCATGGACCCATGTCCTCATCCTGGCCAGCGGCCCGAGCGGGCCCGTCGGGCTGACGTACCCCTCGAGGAAGCGGATGGAGGCGAGTTCCAGTGGCTGCAGCAGCAGACCGGCGACGAGCGCGCCTACCGAGGCGAGAGCGGCTCCGGCCCAGCCGTACGAGCGGGCGTTGAGCAGCCGGTCCAGGCTGGGCGCATGCGCTGGGGCGCCGCCGAGGATGAGTGAGACCACGGCGGCGATGAGCAGGACGGAGGGAAGGATGTTGACGAACTTCAGCCGCGGGGTGAGGTCGGCGTCCGCGACGCCCAGCGCGCTCAGTTGACTCACTGTCTCCCCTTGTGCGTGACGCAGAGGAAGTACGTCGGCGCATGGAGCCTCGGGTTGTAGTTGTCGATGTGGGTGGTCACGGCACAGCTGTCGTCGGGACACTTCACGTCCCGGTTCGCCTCACCGTCCCTGGCCGGATGAAGGTCGGCCGCGCCGTGGGCGTCACATAGGTCGAAGCTGCCGGGGGTCCCCGCCACGAACTGCGCCCAACGGCAGCCGGGCACCAGACACACCCACAGGCCCACATCATTGCCGTCCCATGGGAGTCCCGGCATCTGGTCTCGCGCGAGCAGCATCTGCAGGCGCAGCAGAATCCGCACGACCGCCCACGGCGTTGGTCTGCGTGACCGCATGAGCCCCCCTGCGCGGGAAGGACGAGGAACTCGACGGTAGGGCCCGACGGGCCACCGCGTCGAGAGCAGGAGTGCACATTGCATCCGCCCTCGATGAGGAAGCGCAGATCCCGTCTTGCGTAGGTTGAGTCTTACTTTCCCGGGGTTGCTTCCCGAAGGGACACGGAGGAGCTCCGCCACCGGCTGCATCATGACATAGCGCAACTGGAGCGCTACTCCGATCCTCCATACTATGATTCACTTGAGTATGTTCAACATGAGCAAACTCGAGAGGTGACCCATGCCAGGCTTCGTAGGCCGCACATCCGAGCTGGCTGCCCTGGAGCGTCACCTCGCCTGGGTGCGCGACGGGCGGGGCGATCAGCGCGGTCGGGCGCTGCTGCTGCGCGGCCGGCGTCGGGTCGGGAAGTCGCGGCTCGTGGACCTCTTCTGTGAGCGCGCCCAGGTGCCGTACGTCGTGCACCAAGCCACGCGGGGCGAGGACGCCCACCGGGAACGGGCCCGCTTCCTCGCCGAGGTCCGGCACTCCTCACTGCCCGACACAACCCTCCTGGCCGGCGTCACGACCGTCGCCGAATGGGACACCGCCCTTCGTCAGCTCGCCGCGGTGCTCCCGGACGACGCCCCCAGTGTCGTGGTGCTCGACGAACTGCCCTGGACGCTCGAAGGCGACCCGGTTCTGGAGGGCACCCTGCAGACCGTGTGGGACCGGGTACTGAGCAGGAAACCCGTGCTGCTCGTCATCATCGGCAGTGATCTGGCCATGATGGAGCAGCTCTCCGCCTACGGGCGCCCCTTCCACCAGCGAGGCGTCGAGATGGTGCTGGCGCCCCTCTCCCCCGCCGAGGTCATGGCCATGACCGGGCTCCCGGCCGCGGACGCCTTCGACGCCCATCTGATCACCGGCGGCCTTCCGCTCATCTGCCAGGAGTGGCAGGAAGGCGAGAGCCGCGTCGACTTCCTCTCCCGCACGCTCGACGACCCCACCTCCCCCCTCCTCGTCTCCGGTGAGAGGATGCTGGCCGCCGAGTTCCCCACCTCCCTCCAGGCCAGGCACGTGCTCTCCGTGATCGGGAGCGGCGAACGAACCTTCGGGACGATCGCCGCGAAAGCCGGGGCAGCGGACCGGCCGCTCCCGCCCGGCTCGCTCAACCCCGCCCTGCGCACCCTCGCGGACAAACGACTCGTCGCCGTCGACACCCCGCTCTCCACCCGTCCGGGAGACCGCGACCGCCGCTATCGCGTCGCCGATCCCTACCTCCGTTTCTGGCTCGCCTTCCTGGAACGTGGGATCCAGGAGATCGAACGTGGGCGCAGTCGAGTCGTGGTCGAGGCGGTTGAACGCGGCTGGACCTCGTGGCGAGGGCGGGCGATCGAACCCGTCGTGAGGGAATCGCTGGCACGACTGCTCCCCGACGACACATGGCCGGAGGTGCGGGAAGTGGGCGGCTGGTGGCCCCGTACGAACAATCCCGAGGTGGACCTCGTGGGGGCGGACCGGTCGCCGGCACGCGAGATCGGGTTCGTCGGCTCGATCAAGTGGCACGAACGCAGCTCCTTCGACCACCGCGCCCTGGCCGCCCTGGCCCGGGACGCCTTGGCGGTGCCCGGCGCCGACGAGGACACCCCGCTGGTCGCGGTGTCCCGCTCCGGGTTCACGGTGGACGGGCCGACGGCGACGTACGGGCCCGAGCAGCTGATGGAGGCTTGGGGTTCGGTTGCGTGAGGTGCATGAGACCTGTTCAGAGTGAGGCCAGCATCCCATCAGGCTGACGACCCGTCACCTTCGTTACGGAGGTAATGGCTGAGATTCCCGCGCCGCCGCAGCACGATGCCGTCCTGGCTGAGGTGAACAACTTCCGGCATCGCCAGGGCCGCCGTGTACAAGCACCCACCGCCCGCGACGCACTCGTGGTGGTCGAAGCCGCCCGAGCCGGGATGTGCCATGGGGACATCCGGCCGGGGCGGCTTCGTCTTCGGTTTGGGCAGCCGTTGGGTGCTCGGGGGTTACGGGGTTGTGTAGGGGTCTTGGCTGAGGAGGTGCGCCTTCAGACCCTCGCCGACGCCGGGCTCCGGGGTGCCGGCCCAGTCCTTGATGAGCACGCCACCGGTGCTGCAGCCCCACGGGTTCCAGGTCCACGCGAGATAACCCATGCCGTGCGCGTCGGCCCAGTCGACCAACCGCTGCATGTAGTCGAAGCCGCAGTTGTCCTGGCCGAACTCACCGATGACGACCGGCACCTGTTGCGCGAGCGGCGCGACCTGGCTGTCCCAGCAGGATTCGGTCGCGCAGGCGTTGAAGCTGTACGAGTGCCAGGACGCGGCGATGTTGTTCAGCGGGTCGGTCGGCTTGTACGTCAGCCACTCCCGCATGTCGTTGGCCCACTCCAGGCCGCCCAGCATGAGGACATTGGTCGCGCCGGTGGTCCGGACCGCGTCGACGAGGTCCTGCATGCCGGCAGTTTCATAGGGCAGGCCGGTGCAGGTGCCGCCGTCACGCCAGCACTTCCAGCCGAGGGTCTTGTCCCAGTCGCTGGCGACCTCCGGGTACGGCTCGTTGAACAGATCGAAGACGACGGCGTCGTTGCCCTTGAACGCGCCTGCGACACCGGTCCAGAACTGAGGGGCGTACTGCGCGTCGGGCATCGGCTTCTGGCAGGTCGCGGTGGCGTCCTTGCAGTGCCAGTCCGGCCCGTTGGTATAGGCGCCCCGGGTCCAGTGCAGGTCGAGGATCGGGGTGATGCCGTTGGCCACCAGCAGGTTGACGTAGTCCTTGACGCCCTGCTGGTAGGTGGCTCCGTTGGGCGAGCCGTTGATGCCGAGCCAGCATTCCTCGTTCAACGGCAGGCGTACCGCGTGAACGTTCCAGGTCTTCATCGCGTCGACGGAGGCCTGGTCGACCGGGCCGCTGTCCCATTGCCCCTTGCCCTGCACACACGCGTATTCACCGCTGGAGCGGTCCACACCCAGCAGCCGGTACTGCTTGTCGCCGGCAGTGACGATCTTGTTGCCGGAGACCTTCAGCTTCGGGGCCGGGCCGCCGGGGTCGCCGGGCGGAGTGACTGTGGGGCTGGGGGTCGGGGATGTCACCGAGCCGGTGCAGGTCACGCCGTTGAGCGCGAACGACGCGGGTTTCGGATTGGCGCTCTTCCACGCACCAGTGAAGCCGATGGAGGCGGACTTGCCGGTGTCCAGCGCCCCGTTCCAATCCAGGCCGGCGGCGGACACATGGGCCCCGGACTGTGTCCACGTGGCGCTCCAGCCGTTGGTGACCTTCTGGTCATCGTCCGGGAAGTCGAACGTCAACTTCCACCCCCGCACGGCGGCGCCGAGGTTGGTGATGGCCACGTCCGCGTTGAACCCGCCCGACCATTGGCTCTGCACCGTGTAGGTGACCGAGCAACCGGTGTCGGCTGCCGACGCGGGCAGGGTGGCGATGGCAAGGCCACCCAGGATCAGCGCACCGGCGGCGCCGGTGGCCATTAAGGCGTGACGACGTTTCACCTGATCTCCTCGTTGCCGTAAGGGACCGATGGGAGCGATGCACCATCGTTAATTCGGTGACTTATGAAAGTCAAGGTGCCTGCGACTGGCTTCTGGGGACTGGGAGGCGGCCGGAGCGAAAGGTCCTGCGCGGCCTAAGTAAAGTAAGGTGGCAAAGTCCGGAACTAAGGAGTACACGTGGCGACCAGTCCACTGTGGGCGAGCCGGCTGAAGACGCGCGGCTTGGTCCTCGATGTGATCAGGTCGGCGCGCGCGACCAGCCGGGTGGAGCTCGCGGCGGCGACGGGTCTGACCGGTGCGACCATCTCCGAGGTCGTGCGTGAGCTCATCGCCGACGGCCTGGTCGTCGAAGTCGGCCGCGGCGCGCCGACAGGCGGCAAGCCGCGCACGCTCGTCCAGCTCAACCCGCAGGCCCGGTACAGCGTCGGAGTTCAACTCGAACGCAACACGTGCGTGATCGTGGTGGTCGATCTGACCGGCCGGCAGGTGGCCCGGACATCGTTCCAAGGGACTGCGATGATGCCGCCGGAGCGGGCGCTGCCGCTGGTGGCGTCCCAGGTGGAGGCGCTGCTGGCCACCGCCGGGGTCGACCGCGAGAAGGTGCTGGGCGTGGGCCTGGTCGGCTACGGCCCGCAGGATCGGCGCGCGGGTACGTTGTTGACCCCGCAGCCCACCGAGGAGTGGCTCGGCCACCCGGTCGCACCGAGGCTCGCGGAGAGCCTCGGACTTCCCGTCCTGCTCGACAACGACGCCGCCGCGGCCGCGATCGGCGAGTACTGGCTGGGAGCGGTCGCGCCGCGCAGCACCTATGGCTGCATCTACATGGCTACCGGCATCGGTGGCGGGGTCGTGGTGGCCGGCGAGGTGTATCGCGGCAGTTCCTCGAACAGCGTGGAGATCGGCCACATCTCCATCGATGTCAATGGCGAAGAGTGCCCGTGCGGCAACGTCGGCTGCCTGGAGAACTACGCCGGCCCCTCCGCCCTGGTCCGGCAGGCCATGGCGATGCCGGAGCTGGCCCAGCGGCTGGCGCTCGCCCCGACCGACGACGGCTTCCTCACGGAGTTCGCGCGGATCGCGGCCGCCGCGAACGCCGGTGACCCCGAGGCTCGGGACCTCGTGGAGCGGTCGGCTCGCCATCTGGGGTACGCCGCCGTCACGATGTCGACCCTGTTCGACGTCGACACGATCGTGCTGGCGGGGCCGAGCTTCGCCGTGGCGGGCTCGATCTACCAGGCGGTGATCCAACAGGAGGTGGACCGACGTACGTTCGCGCGCCGGGTGCATCCGGTGCGGGTCGTGCCGTCGGTCAACGGCTCGGACGCGGCGGCGATCGGTGGGGCGGTCCTGGTCCTGCAGAGCGAGCTGACCCTCGCCCACCCGCAGGACGGGGTACGACCGCTGCTCGTCGGCACGGGCGAGAGCCCCTGACTCCCCGCGGCCGCCCGCGTTTCCCGCCTCCCGCCTCCCGCCTCCCGCCTCCCGCCTCCCGCCTAACGGTGCTCGTACGCCGGCATGCTGCCCGCCTTGACCACCTCCGCCGGGTCGATGTTCACGACCCGGCCCCGTGCGGCCGGGTCGGGGGAGGCTGCGGCCAGGAGTTGGGTGTAGGGGTGTTGCGGGGTGCGGATCACCTTGTCCGCAGGCCCCCGTTCGACGACTCGCCCCCGGTACAGGACCAGGATGTCGTCGGCGAAGTGCCGTGCGGTCGCCAGGTCGTGGGTGATGTAGAGGACGGCGAGGTTCTCCTCCCGCTGCAGTTGGGCCAGCAGGTTGAGCACATCCAGCCGGATCGAGACGTCCAGCATGGAGACCGGCTCGTCGGCCACCAGGACGGTCGCACCGGGCGCGAGTGCGCGGGCGATGGCCACGCGCTGGCGCTGTCCGCCGGAGAGTTCGTGGGGCCGGCGGTGTGCGATGGCGGCGGACGGGAGACTGACCCGGTCAAGGAGTTCCGCCGCCGCGACCGTGGTCTCGGTACGCGTCCTGGTGCGACCGTGCAGACGCAGCGGGCGCGCCAGGTGGTGGGTGATGGTGTGGAACGGGTTCAGCGAGGCGAACGGGTCCTGGAACACCATCTGTACGTGGTGACGGTAGTCGCGGTCCGGGACGGGCGCCCCGTCCGCCCCGGTGAGAGTGACCCGCCCCGCGGTGGGCCGCTCCAGGCGGGCGATGATCCGGGCGATCGTGGACTTGCCCGATCCGGATTCGCCGACCAGTGCCACCGTACGCCCCGGGGTGAGAGTGAAGGAGACCTCGTCGACGGCCCGCAACCGGGTCGGGCGAAGGCCCCCTCTGACCCTGAACTCCTTGACCAGGTCGGCCACTTCGAGCACCGTCATGACGTACCTCCGGATCCTGCGAACGCCCCGCTCTCGCCGGTGAGGCTGGGGAAGGAGTCGAGCAGCCTGCGGGTGTACGGGTGTTGTGGCCGGTCGCGTATGTCCTCGGTCGGCGCGTTCTCGACGATCTCCCCGTCGAGCATCACCGCGATCCGGTCCGCGACCTCAAGGAGCATGGGCAGGTCGTGGGTGATGAACAGGACGGCGAAGCCGATCTCGTCGCGAAGCCGCGTGATTTCCTGGAGGATGCCCCGCTGCACGACCACGTCCAGCGCGGTCGTCGGCTCGTCCAGGATGACCGCCTGCGGATCGAGCAGCATCGCCATCGCGATCATCACGCGTTGACGCGTCCCCCCGGACAGCTCGTGCGGGTAGGAGCGCAGACGCCTCGGATCGATGCCGACCGTGGTGAGCAGTTCGGCGCAGCGGGCCCGCCTTTGCGTACGGGACATCTGCGGCCGGTGGGTGATGAGCACGTCCTCCATCTGTGCCCGGATGGTCAGAACGGGGTTGAGCGAGTTCATCGCGCCCTGGAAGACCATGGCCAGCTTCGCCCAGCGGAAGGCGCTCAACTCCTGTGGTGGCAGGGCGAGTACGTCGAGGGAACCTCCCTCGCGGTCGTGGAAGGTCACGGAGCCGTCGGTGATCTCGGCGGGTGGCGTGTGCAGTCGGTTCACCGCGTACGCGAGGGTGGTCTTGCCGCAGCCCGACTCACCGACCAGGCCGAGGATTTCACCCCGCCGCAGCGTGAGGGACACGTCCCGCACGGCGTGCACCGGCTGTTCGCCCTGGTAGACCACCGACATGCCTCGCACGTCGAGCACCACGCCTTCCTCGCGGCTCGGCTCAGCCACGGGTGCTCGGCGGGCCGCTTCCCGTGTCCGGCGAGGGAGGTTGCGCAGCGTCGGATTGATGATCTCGTCGATGGTGAAGTTCACCAGGGCGAGACCGCAGCCGAACAGGGCGATGATCAGCCCTGGCGGTACGAACCACCACCAGGCGCCGCGCTGGAGGGCGAAGCCGTTCTGCGCGTAGTAGAGCATCGTGCCGAGGGTCGATGAGGAGGATGCGCCCAGACCGAGGAAGGACAGGCCTGCCTCGCTCAGGATCGCGACGATCACCGCGAACACGAACTGGGAGGCCAGCAGCGGCAGCAGGTTGGGCAGGATCTCGACGCCGATGACCCTTCCCGGGCCCTCCCCCGCGACGCGGGCGGCCAGCACGTAGTCGCGGTTGCGCAGGGACAGGGTCTGGGAGCGCAGGACACGAGCAGAACCGGCCCAGCCGGTGATCGCCAGCACCAGGGCGATCGTCCAGGATCCGCGCTGCTCGGGCGGTACGAACGCGGAGATCACGATGATCAGCGGAAGCCCGGGGATCACCAGCATCACGTTGGAGAAGAGTGAGAACGCCTCGTCCACGACGCCGCCGAGGTAGGCCCCGACGATGCCGAAGAGTGCGGCGAGGACGGTGGCCAGGACTCCGACCGTGACGCCTATGTAGAGCGAGCCGCGGGTGGCGTAGGCGATCTGGGCGAGAACGTCCTGGCCTGTCTGGGTGGTTCCCAGTAGGTGGTCGCCGCTCGGGGAGGTCAGACCCATGTTGTCGATCCGGTCCGGGTCGTCGACCAGCAGGGGGCCGACGAGACCGAACAGGGCGATCGCGAGGATCAGGGCGGAGCCGACCACGAGCTTGGGTGACCAGCGCACGCGCCGGACATCGCGCGGGCGCGGCTGCACATCGGGGCTGATGTTCGTCATCTACGTGCCACCTCAGGGTCTTTGTGGGGTGGTGATCCAATGCCGCACGGGCCCTATCCGCTGGTCCGGGTGCGTGGGTCGATAAGGCCGTACAGCAGGTCGACGGCGAGGTTGGCTGCGAGCACGGTGACCGTGATGACCAGGAAGATGGCCTGCATGAGCGCGTAGTCGTTGTTCTGTACCGCCTGGAGCAGCTTCGAGCCGATGCCGGGGTAGGCGAAGACCTGCTCGGTGACGATCGAGCCGGCGACGACGAAGCCCAGGGAGATCGCGAATCCGGCGACGGACGGCAGGATCGCGTTCCTCGCCGCGTACCGGATCATGATGCGTCGCTCGCTGAGGCCCTTCGCCTTGGCGGTGAGCACGAAGTCCTCGGCCATCGCGGAGACCATCATGTTCCGCGTGCCCAGCACCCAGCCTCCGACCGACGAGATCACGATCGTGGCCGCGGGCAGGATGCCGTGGTAGAGCGCGGACATGATGAAGTCGGTGTAGGGGCCGGGGGTGATGGCGACGTCGTACCCGCCCAGGAGGGGGAACCAGCCCAGCCCCGATCCGAGGGCGGCGACCAGGATGAGGGCGAGCCAGAAGTACGGCACCGCGGACAGTACGGTCGAGGCCGGCACCAGCGAGTCCAGCCAGGTGCCACGCCGCCAGCCCACGAACACGCCCAGCACGATCCCTGAGACGACCGCCAGGATGGTCGCGATCCCGACGAGGGCGATGGTCCAGGGCAGTGAGGTGGCGATGACGGTCGAGACCGGGGTCGGGAAGTCGCTCACCGAGATCCCGAAGTCACCGCGTAGCAGGTTGCCCAGGTAGGCGGCGTACTGCCGGAGCAGCGACTCGTCCGTGTGGGTGCCGAGCAGGAGCTCGTAGGCCCGGCGTGCGGAGGGGTCCACCGCGCCGCCGTGCTGCTGGAGCTTCGCCATCAGGATGTCCGCCGGATCGCCCGGCATCATCCGCGGGATGAAGAAGTTCAGTGTCACCGCGGCCCACAGGGCGACCAGGTAGAAGGCGAACTTGCGCAGGTAGTACCGCATCGGTGCGCCTCACTTCCCGGCGGGCTTGAGGCGCAGGTAGACCTCCGCGCTGTCGGGGGCCTGCCAGACGGCGGGGAAGGCGTAGAGGTCGGCGGCGGTCGGCCAGCCGGTGAACTTCGCGTCGTGAACGACGTTGATCGTGCCCTGGGTGAGCACCGGGATGTACGGCATGGACTGCTCGATGCGGGTCTGGACGGTGTCCAGGTAGGGCTGGCGCGCGGCGGTGTCGGCGGGGTTGACGTGCTTGAGCGCGTCCAGAGCCTTGTCGACCTGCGGGTCGGAGAAGCGGCTGAAGTTCGAGCCGGGTTTGGCGCCGACCTTGGCGGTCTGCGCGGTGCTGAGGAAGTAGGTGTAGAGGTAGTACGGGTCGGGTGCGGGCCCCTGGTAGAGGGAGTCGATGATCAACTGATAGGAGCCGCGGTCCCTGGAGTCGACGAACTCGTTCCAGGACAACTGCTGTGGAGTGATCTTGATTCCGGCCTTCTTGAGTTGCTGGCCGATCGTGTTCACCGCGGTGATGTAGTCGGTCCAGCCGGAGACGGTCATCACCGTCAGCGACAGCGGCTTGCCGTCCTTGGCGTAGATCCCGTCGGAGCCCTTGGCGTATCCGGCGCTCTCCAGGGTGCGTTGCGCCTCGGCCACGTCCGGCTGCATCGGCGCGGTCGCGTTCCGCAGCCGACCGGACATGAGCGCCTTGTCCCGGTCCGGCAGCAGGAGGCTGGGCGAGATCTCACTTGCCGTGCCGTCGAACGCCAGCGCGTTGAGCTGGGTCCGGTCGATGGCGTGGTAGATCGCCTGACGCACGGCCGGGTCGGTCTGCGGGCCCTTGCAGCCGAGGTCGGCGTTGCTGCAGGTGTCCAGCACGATCTGGTTCAGCGGTGTGATGACGGACTTGTAGCCGGGGTAGTTCTTCGCGACGTCCTTGACGCCGGGCACCGGCCCCGTCTGCCAGTCGATCTGTCCGGCCTTGAGGGCGGTCACCCCTGACTGGTTGCCGGAGAGTGCGGGATAGCGGATCCTCTTCACCGCCGGCTCCCCGCCCCAGTAGGAGGGGTTGGCCTTGAGCGTGTAGGCCTGGGGTTTGAAGTCGTCGAGGAGGTAGGGACCGGTGCCGACCGGGTCCTTGAGGACGGCGACGCCCGGATCGGCGATGTCCTTCCACTTGTGCCGGGGCACGATGTAGGTCTTGCCCAGGACGGATGGGCCGTCGACGAAGGACGGCTTGTCGAAGGCGACGGTCACGTGGGTGTCGTCGACGGCCGTGGCGTGGCCCGCGTATCCGGCGTTGTTCATCCCCTTGTGCTTGGTGATCATGTCGAGGGTGAACACGACGTCGGCGGCGGTGAATCGCTGACCGTCCGACCACTTCACCCCGTCCCTGAGAGTGATCGACAGATTGGTGCCGTCAGCGTTCCAGGAAAACTCCTTGCCCAGCCGGGGCACCGGGGCGTCCTTGCGGACGGTGTTGTAGAAGAACAGCGTCTGGAAGATCGTCCCGGTGCCGCCGATGACTGTCGGCGCGAACGGGTTGAAGTTGATCTGGTAGTCGCTGGCCTGCCCTGTGTAGGCGACCAGCGCCGGGGTCCTGCTCTGGGCCGGCGTGCCGGACGACTGGCACCCCGTGGCGGCGAGCATCAGGGCAGCCATGATCACTACGGCGTGCCTTCTGGCACCGCGTCCTGTCGACAGCATGGTGATGTCCTCTCGTCCTGACGCTCGACTGTGTGGCGACACGGGGAACGCTCGACATTATTAAGACGGCTAAGAAAGGGGTCAATACTGGCGACGTCATGTCATGAGCCCTGATTCGGGGTGCTACAGCCTCCACGCCCTCCCCCTCGCGACGCCGCTGGATTTCCCCACCGTTGACTTACTTAAGTTATCTGCGTAAGCATGGGAGCCGTCTCACGGCCGTACCAGCGACCAGCGACCAGCGAGGAGAACGCGGATGATCGCCAGAACGACGTTGCACGACGGCTGGAGCCTGCGAGCCACGGCCGGGCAGGTGCCGGATACTCTCGCGAACCGTCAGGTGCCCGCTCAGGTGCCCGGGAGCACCCACCTCGACCTGCTCGCCGCCGGTCTCATCCCGGATCCGTATCTGGACCTCAACGAATCGGCGCTGACCTGGATGCACCGCGTCGACTGGCAGTACACGACCACGTTCCGGGCAACGGAGCCGCAAGCCGGCGAACGGGCGGATCTCGTCTTCGACGGCATCGACACGATCGCCGCCGTCGAACTCAACGGCCACGTGCTCGGGCACACCGCCAACATGCACCGCGGCTACCGGTTCGACGCCCGTGGATCGCTGCGCGAGGGCCTCAACAAGCTGACCGTCTCGCTGGGTTCAGCGCTCACCCACGCCGAGGAGGCAGAGGCCGGGCTCGGCCGGCGCATGCGCGCCTACCCCCACCCGTACAACGCCATCCGGAAGATGGCGTGCTCCTTCGGCTGGGACTGGGGGCCGGACCTGCAGACCGCCGGCATCTGGAAACCCGTACGGCTGGAGCGGTGGACCGGCGGGCGCCTGGCGCAGGTGCGCCCGCTCGTCACCGTCGACCCGGACGGCACCGGCCGCATCGACGTACAGGTGGACATCGCCGACGCCGAAACCGACGGCACTGGCGGCACTGGCGGCACTGGCGGCACTGGCGGCGACCGCGAATACACCGTGGAGGTCACCATCGGCGACGTCCACGTACAGACAGTGGTTCGCGGCACCACCGCGCGCGTCACCGCCCTGGTGCCGGACGTGCGACTGTGGTGGCCTGTGGGCTACGGCGCCCAGCCGCTGTACGAGCTGGCCGTGACGCTCCTGGCCGACGGGGAGCGTGTCGACACCGACCAGCGGCGGGTCGGGTTCCGTACCGTCGCCGTGGACACCGAACCGGACGAGACCGGTACGCCGTTCACCTTCGTCGTCAACGGCAAACGGATCTTCGCCAAGGGCGCCAACTGGATTCCGGACGATCACTTCCTCACCCGCGTCACCGCCCGGCGGACGGCACGTCGCATCGATCAGGCCGTCGACGCGAACATGAACATGTTGCGGGTCTGGGGCGGCGGAATCTACGAGAGCGACGACTTCTACGAGATCTGCGACGAGCGCGGTGTGATGGTCTGGCAGGACTTCCCCTTCGCCTGCGCCTTCTACGCCGAGGAGGAACCGCTGCGGCACGAGGTCCTGGCCGAGGCCCGCGAGAACATCACCCGGCTCGTGGCCCACCCCTCGCTCGTCCTGTGGAACGGCAACAACGAAAACCTTCCCGCGTACACCGACTGGGGATGGCAGGAAGGCCTGGAGGGGCGGAGCTGGGGGCTCGGCTACTACACCGATCTGCTGCCCGCGCTCGTCGCCGAACTCGACCCCACCCGCCCCTACGCACCCGGCAGCCCCTACAGCCCCGGCGATCTGCCGCCCAACGACGCCCAGCACGGCACCCGCCACGAATGGGACGTGTGGAACGCGCGCGACTACACCCACTACCGTGACCATGTACCCCGGTTCTGTGCCGAGTTCGGCTTTCAGGGACCGCCCGCCTGGACCACCCTCCACCGCTGGATCCACGACGAACCGATGACACCCAGCTCCCCCGCCCTCCTGCTCCACCAGAAGGCCGAGGACGGCAACGGCAAGCTGCACCGCGGCCTGGAGCCCCACCTGCCGGTCCCGGCCGACCTGGAGCGGTGGCACTGGGCGACCCAGCTCAACCAGGCCCGCGCCGTCAGGTTCGGCATCGAGCACTTCCGCTCCTGGTGGCCGCGGACCGCGGGCGCGCTCGTCTGGCAGCTCAACGACTGCTGGCCCGCCATCTCCTGGGCCGCAGTGGACAGCGATGAACGACTCAAACCCCTCTACTACGCCATCAAGCAGGCTTTCGATCCGCGGTTGCTCACCATCCAACCCCGCGACGGCAGGCCCACGTTGGTCGCTGTGAACGACCACGACCAGCCGTGGCGGACAACCGTGCTCGCGACACGGCAGACCTTCACCGGCAAGACGCTGGCCACCGCCGAGCTGTCTCTCGACGTGCCGCCCCGGTCCACCGCGCAGCTGTCCCTGGCCGACGACCTGCTCATCCCCGCCGACCCGCGCGGCGAAGTGCTGACCGCGACCGCGGGCGGCGCCCATGCCCATCACCTCTTCGGCGAGGACCGCGACCTCGACTACGACCCGGCGCCGTTCACCGCCGGCGTCCTGCCCGTGGACGGTGGCTACCGGATCGACGTACGCGCCACCTCCTATGTGCGCGACATCGCCCTGCTGGCCGACAAGGTCGCGCCCGACGCGGTCGTGGACGACATGCTCGTCTCCTTGCCTGCGGGAGCGGCCAGGAGCTTCCTCGTGCGCACGTCGACAAAGCTGGACGACCCGTCCGCCCTGATCCGTCCGAATGTGCTGTGCTGCGCCAATTCCCTGGCCTGTGCCGCCGAGAATCTCTCTACGGGGAGCTGACGGATACGCCGAGACGTCCCGGGAACACCCCAGGTCAACCGGGCACGACACCCCAAACGCCAAACGGCCCCTCCCCGGAGAAAACCCCAGGTCGGGGCCGTACAAGCAGACGAGTCGGGCTGTACGCCGGGTTCTGTCGCCCGGGCGCCTCGCGGCGGCCGGGGAGACGGCCATCCATCTAGGACCGGCGTTGCCGCCGGTCTCGTGCGGTCTACCCGCGGACTCGGGCGGGCAGCCCTCGAACGTCCGCGCAGAAACACCTGGGTGTTTCCTTTTGACCTTGCTCCGGGTGGGGTTTACCTAGCCGCCTGAGTCGCCTCAGGCGCTGGTGGTCTCTTACACCACCGTTTCACCCTTACCGGGGACCGAGGTCCCTGGCGGTCTGTTTTCTGTGGCACTGTCCCGCGGGTCACCCCGGGTGGCCGTTAGCCATCACCCTGCCCTGTGGAGCCCGGACGTTCCTCGGGGAGCACCCCACTAGGGGGAGTCCACGCGGCCGTCCGCCCGGCTCGTCTGCCGTGTTGACCATCGTACCGGGCGTGCGCCTTTGCCCGGGCCCGAGGCCGCCGTCGCCAGGAAGGAGCCCGCCAGGATCAGGGCGAAGGCGGCCAGCACCCCGGGAGTCAGGCGCTCGTCCAGGAAGGTCGCGCCCGCTGCCACGGCGACGGCCGGGTTGACGTAGGTGAAGACCACCGCCCGGGTCGGGCCCGCCTCGCGGATCAGTTCGAGGAAGACGACGAAGGCGAGGGCCGTGCAGATGACGCCCAGGCCGGCCAGAGACGCCAGGACCGAGGAGGAAGGGACGGAGGACGGGCGGGTTGCCGCGGCCGCGGGGGCGTAGACGAGTGCCGACAGGAGCAGGCAGGGAGCTATCAGCTGGAGCGTGGGGACCTGCTTGAGGTAGCGGGTGAGGATCAGGGGTGCGGTGGCGTAGCCGAGGACTGTTATCAGTACTTCCAGCAGGGAGCGGGCGTCGCCGCCGGTCAGGTGGGGCACCGTGAGGACCGCGACGCCGCCGAGGCCCAGGGCGAGACCCACAGTGCGGCGCGCGCCCAGCCGTTCCGTGTCGCCGAAGAAGCGTGCCAGGGCCACTCCCACGATCGGGACGCCCGCGATCAGCAGGCCCGCCGTCGAGCTGGAGAGGTGGCGTTCGGCGTCCGTCAGGGTCCACCAGGGGCCGATGATCTCGATGCAGGCGAAGGCCAGCATCGGGCGCCAGTGGGCTCGGATGACGCCGGTCAGTCCCCCCTGCCGTACGGCGAAGGGGAGCAGGAGTGCGGCGCCGAGCGCACAGCGTGCGAAGACGACCATCGACGGGGAGACCCCGTCCACCGCCACCTTGATCATCAGATAGGGGATGCCCCACAGGACTCCCATCAGGGAGAACAGAACCCAGCCGCGTGCAGTCATGCGGGCAGTCTCGGCCGGGTCAGCGGGCGGTGTCTTGAACGCTGTTGCGGTACGCCGCCGGGGTCACCCCCAGCACCCGGCGGAACCAGCGCGTCAGATGCGCCTGGTCGGCGAAGCCCACTAGGCCCGCGACCTCGGCCGGACGCAGGCCGGCCTCCAGGAGCGGGCGGGCCCGGTTCACCCGGTGCTGGGCGAGCCAGGCGTAGGGCGGCAGCCCCATCGTCGTACGGAAGGCGCGCAGCAGCTGGTAGCGGGACAGGCCCAGGTCGGCCGCCAGGGCGGCGAGCGACGGTGGGGCCAGCAGCTCGTCGGCGAGGCGGTCGCGCACCGTGAGCGCTATGGAAGCTGCGCCCGGGATCGTGTCGCACATCGGGCGGGCGGTGGAGTGGCGGCGGGCCAGGGCGGTGAGCAGCCACGGGATGCGGGACTCGGCCTCCAAGGGGTCGGGGCGGGCGCTCAGTTCGGTGTGGGCGGTGCGCAGGGCGGTGGCCAGCTCGGGGTCGTCGAGAAGGGGCTCGCGGAAGTGCGGGACGCCGAGGGTGCCCTCGGTGAGGAGGGACGCCTCCGGGTACAGGGCCTGGTAGGCGTATCCGCCGGGCAGCGCCGGGCCGCCGGTGTGCACTTCGCCGGGAGCCATGACGACGATCGAGCCCGGGCCGGTGCGGATGCGGCCGCCGCGGTAGTCGATGATCTCGGCGCCGCCGACGCAGACACCGACGGTGAACTCCTCGTGGGCGTGCGGCGCGTAACGGTGCTGGTCGAAGCGGGCGGTCAGGAGGTAGAGGGGGCGGCCGCCGCGGCCGAGGGTGGTGCGGGCCCAGCGGGCCTCTTCGCGTGCGGTCACTTACGCCTCCCCCGGCTCGGGCCGTCGGTTCCCGGAGATCGGCTCCGGATGTCAGTTCCCTTAGACCGGCTCCGGCCGTCAGTTCCCTGAGGCCGGCTCCGGCCGTCGGTCCCCCCACAGCTGCAACGTCCGCGCTCCCCGTTTCCATGCCACCGTCAAGAGGTCGCCCGCTCCAGCCCCGTCACGCAGGCGCGAACTGCACCTTCGCCGTCCCCGGGTCCGCCTTTGTCAGCCGCACCCGCAACCGCTCCCCCAACGGCAGCGCCTCCGCCCCGCCCTCGATGCGGGCGAAAACGGCCGGGGACTCCAACTGGACGGTTCCGACGGTGGGTTGATGTTCCTGTACGTCCACCACACACCCCTCGAAGAGGTCGCCCACCCGGTCCTTGAGCAGGGCTGCCTCCACGATGTCGACGCACTCGCGCTCGACGGTGCCCGTGCGACGGCTGCCGTCGGCCATCTGCTGGGGGAGCTCGTCGAGGGCCGCGAGGACCCAGTCGGGGGGCGGCTCGTCCGCGACGGCGGCGAGACAGATCTCTGACGAATAGCGGTCGACCAGGCGGCGCAGCGGGGCCGTGCAGTGGGCGTAGGGCGCGGCGACGGCGGCGTGCGAGGTGACCTCGGGGAGCACGCCGTCGCGGAAGACCGTGTAGCCGGCGCCGCGCAGCAGCGTCGTGCACTCCTGGAGGAAGGCCGCGTGGTGCGGCCGGTGGGGGTCGAGGGAGCGGATGAGTTCGGCGTACGAGACGTGGTGCGGCCAGTCGATGCGCAGCGCCTTCGCGGTGCGGCGCAGCCGCCCGACCGCGCCGTCCGGGGCGGCGGGCAGCGTCCGCAGTACGCCGGTGCCGTGCGCGAGCATCAGCTCGGCCGCGGCCATCCCGGTCAGCAGGGAGATCTGCGCGTTCCAGCCGTCGGCGGGGAGCGGGGCGCGGTACGCGAGTTCGTACGTCCCGTCCTCCTCGACGATCTCCTGCTCGGGGACGTTGAGCGAGATGCCGCCGCGCTCGACCTCCAGCCGCTCGCGCGCCTGTCCGATGTCCTTGAGGAGGGCGAGCGGCTCCTCCGCCGTCCCCGCGTCGATCTGCCGCTGTACGTGCGCGTAGTCGAGCTTGGCCCGGCTGCGCACCAGCGCCCGGCGCACGTCGGTCGCCTCGGTACGTCCCTCCGCGTCGAGGTCGATCGTCCACAGCGTCGCCGGGCACGTCTGGTCCGGGAGGAGGCTCGCGGCGCCCTCGGAGAGGACCTCCGGGTGCAGCGGGACCCGCTCGTCGGGGAAGTAGAGCGTCGTGACTCGCCGGTGCGTCTCGGCGTCCAGGGCACCACCGGGTACGACGAAGGCGGCGACGTCGGCGATCGCGTACCGGACGCGGTAGCCGCCGCCCGTGCGGCGCGCGAGGTGCATCGCCTGATCGAGGTCCGTGGACGTCGGCGGGTCGATCGTGAACAGGGGGATGTCCGTCGCGTCGTACGACGGCAGCCGGGGCGCCCGCGCGGCCTCTTCGAGCACTTCGGGCGGGAAGGACTCGGGTACGCCGAGTTCGGTTCGCAGGGCGCGCAGCGCGGCTCGCAGGGGAGCCTCCGGTGCACCGGCAACACGTAGGTGGCGGCGAGGCATACAGCGAGCGTAGGCACAAACCGGCCGCTCCGGCGCGCGAGGACGGCCCCGCGGCACCCTTTAGGCTGGCGCCGGGCCAATCCAGCCGTGCGCCCACCGTAAGGAGAAACAACCGTGCTCGTCCTGCTCCCCCCGTCCGAAGGCAAGGCCTCTTCGGGCCGCGGCACCCCGCTGAAGCTGGAGTCGCTGTCCCTGCCGGGGCTCACCGAGGCGCGGCAGGCGGTTCTCGAGGAGCTGGTCGAGCTCTGCGCCGGTGACGAGGAGAAGGCGCGCGAGGCACTCGGCCTGAGCGAGGGCCTGCGCGGCGAGATCGCGAAGAACACGCAGCTGCGGACGGCGGGCGCGCGCCCGGCGGGCGAGATCTACACGGGGATCCTGTACGACTCCCTGGAGCTGTCCTCGCTCGACGCGGCGGCGAAGCGGCGGGCGGCGCGCTCGCTGCTGGTGTTCTCGGGCCTGTGGGGCGCGGTCCGGGTGACCGACAGGATTCCCTCCTACCGCTGCTCGATGGGCGTGAAGCTGCCGGGTCTCGGGGCGCTGGGCGCGCACTGGCGTACGCCGATGGCCGCGGCCCTGCCCGAGGCGGCCGGGGACGGGCTGGTGCTCGACCTGCGCTCGTCGGCGTACGCGACCGCGTGGAAGCCGAAGGGCGAGGTCGCCGGGCGGACGGCGACGGTACGGGTGCTGCACTCGCAGCTGGTGAACGGGATCGAGAAGCGGTCCGTCGTCAGCCACTTCAACAAGGCGACGAAGGGGAAGATCGTGCGCAGCCTGCTGACGGCGGGCGCGGCGCCGAAGGGCCCCGCGGAGCTGGTGGAGGTGTTGCGGGACCTCGGGTACACGGTCGAGGCGGCGGCTCCGGGCGGGGCGGGGAAGGCGTGGGCGCTGGACGTGGTGGTGACGGAGATCCACTGACACACCCCACCTCTACATACGTTGCAACATGCGCAACGAGCTTTGCGCAGGATGCGCACCCCGGGCAGGATGAGGACATGCCCTCGCCGCTGCCCTCGTCGCCGTCTGCCTCCGTCCTGGACCTCGCTCCTGTCGTCCCCGTCGTCGTGGTGACGGACGCCGCCGACGCCGTGCCGCTGGCACGGGCGCTGGTCGCGGGCGGGCTGCCCGCGATCGAGGTCACGCTGCGGACACCGGCGGCGCTCGACGCGATCCGCGCGATCGCGGACGAGGTGCCGGACGCGGTCGTCGGCGCGGGCACCGTCCTCTCCCCGGCGCAGGTGACCGACTCGGTGACCGCCGGTGCACGCTTCCTGGTGAGCCCCGGCTGGACGGACGTGCTCCTCGACGCCATGCGCGCGTCCGGGGTGCCGTTCCTGCCAGGTGTGTCCACCACGTCGGAGGTCGTGACGCTTCTCGAACTCGGCGTGCGGGAGATGAAGTTCTTCCCGGCGCAGGCGGCGGGCGGCACGGCGTACCTGAAGTCGCTCGCCGGGCCGCTCCCCCAGGCGCGGTTCTGCCCGACGGGCGGCATCGGGCCCGACTCGGCGCCGGAGTATCTCGCCCTGCCCAACGTCGGGTGTGTGGGCGGGAGTTGGATGCTTCCGGGGGACGCCGTCGCGGCCAAGGACTGGGCGCGGGTGGAGACGCTGGCCCGGGAGGCGGCGGCGCTCAGGCCATCCGGATGACGGCGCTGATGACGGCACTCAGGCCACGCGGATGACCACCTTGCCGAAGGCCTGCCCGCTCTCGTAGTAACGGAACGCCTCGTGCACGTCGTCGAGGTCGAAGACGCGGTCGACCACCGGGCGGATGCCGTGCAGGGCGATGGCGCGGTTCATGGTCTCGAAGTGGGCGCGGCTGCCGACGAAGACGCGGCGGATGGTGGCCAGGCTCGCCGCGTACGCCGCGTTGGATATCTCGATGCCCTGCTTGCGCGGGTTGCCGGTGATCAGCAGCACGATCTGGCCGTAGAGCGCGGTGGCGCGCATCGACTGCTCGATGGTGTCGGGGCCGTTCGTCTCGACAACCAGGTCGGCGCCGCGTCCGCCGGTCAACGCCCTTACGGCCGCGCCCCATTCGGGGTTCTCGACGTAGTTGACGACGTGGTCCGCGCCGAGCGCTTTGAGGCGGTCCGCCTTGGCCGCGCTGGACGTCGTCGCGATGACCTCGGCGCCCAGCGCCTTGGCGAACCGCACCGCGAAGAGGGACAGTGCGCCGGTGCCGAGGGTCAGCACGGTCTGGCCGGGGACGAGCGGTTCGCCGCCGGTGAGGGCGTGCCATGCGGTGACTCCGGCACAGGGCAGGCAGGCCGCCTCCTCCCAGGTCAGATGCTCCGGAACACGAACCGCGGCTTCCTGGTCGAGTCGGACGTACTCGGCGAGCATGCCGTTCAGACTGGCCCCCGGCTGGTCGAACTGCGTCGCGGTGATCCGGCCGTCGCGCCAGTTCGGGAAGTACGTCCCCATCACCCGGTCACCGACCGCGAACCGGGTCACCTCCTCGCCC
Source organism: Streptomyces sp. NPDC005485 (assembly GCF_040606085.1). Lineage (NCBI taxonomy): Bacteria > Bacillati > Actinomycetota > Actinomycetes > Kitasatosporales > Streptomycetaceae > Streptomyces > Streptomyces sp. NPDC005485. Next base: position 36,868 of record NZ_JBEXDZ010000052.1, read on the forward strand.
ACCGCGACGACTTCGCCCGCGCCGTCGCTCACCGGGATCACGTCCGGTACGGCCTTCAGCGGGTAAGTCCCCTTCAGGATCAGCAGATCGCGCTTGTTGAGGGAGACGGCACGGACCCGGACGACGATCTCGCGGGGACCGGGTTCCGGGCGCGGTGCGGAGTCGCGGTGGACGATGCCGTCGATGGTGCCGAGTGTCTGAAGGTGATACGAGCGCATCTTCGCCCCCTGGGATGGAATGGTGCCGCGCGGACACGTCCATGCTGGCCGGGCGGCGTGCGGCGCTCAATTCCCGGCGGGGTATGAGGGCACGGACAGCAGCAACGGACGGCACGGTCGACGCCCGGTCGAGGCCCGGTTGTCGTACCCGTGGCGTACAACTGAGCCATGACCGCGACCATCACCGAAACGCCCCCGTTCGCCCGGGAGTTGCTGCGCTGGCGCACCGCCCGCCAGGTCAGTCAGTTGGAGCTCGCCTCGCGGGCGGGGACGACTCAGCGGTACGTCAGTTTCATCGAGCGTGGGCGGTCGGTGCCCGGCAGGGAGATCGTGATCAGGCTCGCCGAGTCGCTGGGCCTGACCCTGCGGGAGCGCAACGCACTGCTGTTGGCGGCCGGTTACGCGCCCGCGTTCTCCGAGTCGGCGCTCGACGCGGCCGCGCTCAAGCCCGTACGGGAGGCGTTGGACAGCGTCCTCGAAGGGCATCTGCCGTATCCGGCGCTGGTGGCGGGACCGCGGGGTGAACTCGTCGCGGCCAACGAGGCGTTCGACGTCCTCACGGAGGGGGCGGACCCCGCGCTGCTGGGGCCGGCCGTGAACGTGCTGCGGCTCGCGCTGCATCCGCGCGGGATGGCGGCCCGGGTGGTGAACCTGGATGCCTGGGGACGGCACATCGTGGAGAACCTGCGGGCCCGTGCCGTACGCAGCCCCGATCCGCTCCTTGACGCGCTCGCCGAGGAGTTGGACGGGTACGTGCCGCGGAGCGAGCCCGGCGCGGACTATCTCGGCTTCGCCGTGCCGCTGCGACTGCGGTGCGCGGAGGGCGAGTTGAGGCTGCTCACCACGCTGACGTCGTTCGCGACGGCGGTGGACGTCACGCTCGCCGAGCTCCACCTCGAAGCGTTCCTGCCGGCGGACCGGGAGACGGCGGAGATCCTGCGGGCACGCGGCGCGGCCCGGGTGCCGTGCGGGTGAGCCGGACTGCGAGCCCCCGGCGGGTGAGGCGCAGGTCACGTGGGTGAGCCGGACGAGCGGGCAGGACGGGGAAACGGCTGAGCAGCCGGGCGCGTGAGGCGCAGTCCTCGCGGGTGCGCCGGACTGCGCCTCAGCGCAAGTGGGACGTGTCGTTCAGCAGTCGCAGGCTCGCGTTCCCGTCCGCGTAGTACGCCACCGCCGAGATCGAGGCCGCCGACAGCTCCATGCGGAAGAGGGACTCCGGCGGGGCGCCCAGGGCGAGCCGTACGAAGGTCTTGATCGGCGTGACATGGGTGACGAGCAGGACCGTGCGGCCCGCGTAGGAGGCGACGAGCTTGTCCCGGGTGGTGGCGATGCGCCGGGCGACCGCCGCGAAGCTCTCGCCGCCGCCGGTCGGTTCGGCGTCCGCCGAGGCGAGCCAGGCGGTCAGGTCCTCGGGGTGGCGCTCGCGCACCTCGGCGAAGGTCAGGCCCTCCCAGGCGCCGAAGTCGGCCTCGCGCAGCCCGTCGTCGACGACCACGCCGAGCCCGAGCCGGTCGGCGACGGCCTGCGCGGTCTGGCGGCAGCGGGCGAGCGGCGACGCGACGATCGCCTGGACGGTGCCGCGCGCGGCCAGCGCCGCGGCGGCCCGCTCCGCCTGCTCCCGGCCCACGGCGGACAGCGACGGGTCGGCCCCACCGCTCCCGGAGAACCGCTTCTGCGGCGTCAGCGGGGTCTCGCCGTGGCGCAGCAGCACGAAGGTGGCGGGCGCTCCCATGTCGGCGGCGGCACCCCAGCCGACGGACGGCTGACCGGCAGTCTGCGCCCCGGCGGCCACGTTGCGCGCCGCGCGCACGTCGGCGGCTGCCTTGGCCGCCCCTGCACCTGCACCTGCACCCGGTGACAGCAGGAAGTCGGACTCGCCTGACGACACCGGAGCACTGGCAGCGGCAGAGGCGGCAGCAGAGGTGGCAGCCGCACCGGAAACCGGAGTCGCCGACGGACCCCGTGCGCCCGCCAGCGCCGCCCGGGCCTTCGCCGCGCCCGCGGTCGCGTCGCCGGGCGGGCCCGACGGTTCGGGGGCCGCGGCGCGCGCCGCGCGTGCGTCCAGTTCGGCCGTCGATGCGGACGGCGACCACTGCTCGCCGCGCTTGCCCGCGTCCATCGCCTCGTTGGCGAGCCGGTCGGCGTGCTTGTTCTGCGCGCGCGGGATCCACTCGTAGGTCACCTGGGACCGCGGGAAGACACTGGCGGCCTCGGCCGCGAGGGGCTTCATGTCCGGGTGCTTGATCTGCCAGCGCCCGGACATCTGCTCGACGACGAGCTTGGAGTCCATCCGGACCCGGATCGAGGCGGTGGGGTCCAGTTCGCGGGCCGCCTTCAGCCCGGCCACCAGGCCCCGGTACTCCGCGACGTTGTTGGTGACGACCCCGAGGTACTCGGCGGCCTCCATCAACGTCTCCCCCGTGGCCGCGTCGATCACCACGGAGCCGTAGCCCGCGGGCCCCGGGTTGCCCCGGGAACCGCCGTCGGCCTCGACGATGAACTCCCGCACCCGAAGCCCCTTACAGACCGGACTCGGACGTGCGCACCAGGATGCGGCCGCAGTTCTCGCAGCGCAGCACCGTGTCGGGAGAGGCGGCCTTCACCTCGTTGACCTCGGTGATGTTCAGCTCCAGGCGGCAGCCCTCGCAGCGGCGCTGGTAGAGGCGGGCCGCACCGACGCCGCCCTCCTTCACACGGAGCTTGTCGTAGAGCTTCAGCAGGTCGGCGGGGACGGAGGCGGCGATGACCTCGCGCTCCTTCGTCGCCGTCGCGGCCTCGCCGTCGAACTGCTCGAACGCGGCGTCCCGGCGGCCGGTCGCGTCGTCGATCTTCGCCTGCACGGAGGAGACCCGCTCGGTCAGCTCGGCGACCCGCTCCTGCGCGGACTCACGGCGCTCCATGACCTCCAGGACCACGTCCTCCAGGTCTCCCTGGCGCTTGGCGAGCGAGACGATCTCGCGCTGGAGGTTCTCCAGGTCCTTGGGGGAGGTGACGTTGCCCGAGTCGAGGCGCTGCTGGTCGCGGGAGGCGCGCTGGCGCACCTGGTCCACGTCCTGCTCGGCCTTGGTCTGCTCACGGGCGCAGTCGCTGTCCTCGGTCTGCGCGGCGACGAGCAGGTCGCGCAGCTGGACGAGGTCCTTGTTCAGCGATTCGATCTCGGCGTGCTCGGGCAGCGACTTCCGCCGGTGCGTGAGCTGCTGCAGGCGGACGTCGAGGGCCTGGACGTCGAGAAGTCGGATCTGGTCGGCGGGCGCGGCGTTCAGTTGGGGGCTCCTGAAGGTGTGGGAAGTGGTGAGGCCGCGTGGGCGGTCCAGGGGTCGGTGACCGTCTTGGAGACGTGGACCCGCAGGTCCCAGCCATGGCGGTCGGAGATCTCGTCGAGCTGGGCGGCGGCCAGCTCGCACCAGGGCCATTCGGTGGCCCAGTGCGCCGCGTCGAGCAGCGCGAGAGGAGTGTGGGCGCGGGCCTCCGACGCCGGATGGTGGCGCAGGTCCGCGGTGAGGAAGGCGTCGACGCCGGCGGCGCGCACGTCGTCGAAGAGGCTGTCGCCGGAGCCGCCGCTGACGGCGACGGTCCGCACGAGGGCGTCGGGGTCGCCCGCGACGCGGATGCCCTGCGCGGTGGCCGGTAGCCGCTGGGCGGCGCGTGCGGCGAACTCGCGGAGGGTCACCGGATGGTCCAGCTCGCAGACGCGTCCGAGGCCGCGGCGGCCCTCGGCGTCGGTCGGGTCCGGCACGAGGGGGCGTACGACCCGCAGGTCCAGCGCACCCGCGAGGGCGTCCGAGACACCCGGGTCCGCGCGGTCGGCGTTGGTGTGCGCGACGTGCAGCGCGATGTCGTTCTTGATGAGGGTGTGCACGACGCGGCCCTTGAAGTGGGTGGCCGCGACCGTCGTCGTACCGCGCAGATAGAGCGGGTGGTGGGTGACCAGCAGGTCGGCGCCCAGCTTCACCGCTTCGTCGACGATCTCCTGGACGGGGTCGACGGCGAACAGCACCCTGGACACGGGCTGATCCGGGTCGCCGCAGACCGTGCCGACCGCGTCCCACCCCTCGGCCCGCTCAGGGGGCCAGAGGGCGTCGAGCGCGGCGAGGACTTCAGACAGACGGGGCACGGGGAAAAGGCTACCTGGCTCCCGTGTGTGCCCGACCGGTCGCGGGTGACCCGACCGGCCCGGGGAGTCCGGCGCCACCGGATCCGGCCGTGAGCACCGGGGCCACGGCCTCCCCCGCGCACCCTGTCAGCACACGCGCCCCCGTTTCCTCAGGCGAATCACGACATGGCCACCCTTATGTGTGAAGCGGCCGCTCGTCGGTCCCACGCCTGTGCGTACGAAAACTAGCTTCGTCGCCGGAGGTGATCGAACCATGACGGCCTGTGCCTCCCCCGAGCTCTCGGCTTCGTTCGAGCAGGGGGGACTCTCATCGTCCGCGCCGGAGGCGGCGGAGACAGTGGACGCGGCGGATACGGCGGATACGGCGAACACTGCGGACGCAGTGGATACGGCGGAAGCGGCGGACGCAGCGGGGAACGTGGAGATCGTCGGCAGCGCGAGCGGGAACGGGAGCGGGAGCGAGTGGGCCGTCCGGCCCGCCTGTGTGATCACCGCCGAGGGGACGTACGCGGCGCGTCTCGCCTTCGACGGCGGGTCCTGGTACCCGGAGCGGTGGACGCTGGACGGTCCCGAGCCGTACGCCGTGCCGCTGCCCGGCAACCAGCCCGAGGAGCCCGGCACCGAGGTGGCGCCGATGAACGACGGGCGGGTGCTGATCCACCGGCTGACCGGCGCCCGGCACACGTTCTCGCTGCTGTACCCGACCGGCCCCGGCACGGGTGAGCTGCCGCTCGGGGCGGTGGAGTGCCCGGACGAGGGCACCGGGCTGCGGCTGCTGCCGCCCGCGCCCGGTGGTGAGCTCGCGTACGCGCTGGCCGTCGGCCGGAGCTCGACGGCGGTCTGGCTGGTCGCGGGCGGTGCCTTCGGACCCGAGCACCTCGCCGAGATCCCGGGCCGCTGCTCGGGCGGGGTGTGGCTGGACCGCACGGGGCGGCTGCTCGCCCTGGACCGGTCGACCGGCGGACCCACGAAGACGGTGGTCGTCGACCTGGAGCGCGGCGGCGAGGTGTCGCCGCTGCTGCAGATCGCGGAGGCCAGCAACGACCGGCTCCTTCTCGCGGACGCCGACAGCGGGCTGCTGCTGATCCACTCGGACGCGCCGTCGCCGGGCCGCGACCGGCTGGGCTGGGGAGTGCTGGGGAGCACCCTGCCGGTGCGCTTCCCGGAGTGCCTGCGCATGGGCGACTGCGCGGTGACGCCGTTCGCGATCCAGCCGGGGCAGGTGCTGACCCCGGAGAGCTGCGGGGTGGCGCTGCGCATCGACGGGGCGGCCGGGAGCTGGGTCGGCCTGTGGCGGCCCGCCGACCGGCGGGTGCATCATCTCCGGGCGCCTGAGGGGTGGTTGGCGGGGGCCGGGCTGTGGACCAGGGACGGGGTGCTTCAACTGCCGTACGCGACGGGGGCGATGCCGTACGGCGTGACGCGGGTGGAGGCGCCCACGGGGGCGGGGGAGGCGGGACCGGGGGATCCGGGTCCGGACGGTACGGCGGTGACGGCGAAGGAAGCGTCGTCGCGGTCGGCGGATCCGGGTCCCTCGGGGCGCGCCGTGGCACGGCCGGTGCCGTTGCAGCAGGCGCCGCTCACGGGCCGGGTGGTGGCTCGTGTGAGGCCGCTGCCCCCTCAAGAGGTGAAGCCGGTCGTTCCTGACGGCACGAAACCGGTGAGGAACGACGGCACGAAACCGGTGAGGAACGACGGTGCAAAGCCGGTGAGGAACGACGGCGCGAAGCCCGTCAGGAATGACAGCGCGATGCCCATCAGGAATGACGGCGCGGGAGTGGTTGTCCCTGATGGCGCGGTACGGGTGGCCCCTGATGAGAGGCCTATGGTCGCCGGTTAGACTCACCCGGTTGTACAGAAGGATCTTGTATTTACGGGGTGAATTTTCCGATGAGCGACACGATCACAATGGAACCGCCGGCTGCCGACGCCCACAAGGCCACGGCTCTGGACCTGACGCACGGCAAGCACCGGGGTCCGGTCTCCGCCCAGGACGACGAGGCGACCCCTCGCGGGCGTCACCGCAAGCCGTCCGAGCAGACCGCGAACTGACGTTCCGACAGCACCGGCCCCGTCCGTCGACCGACGGACGGGGCCGTTCTGTGTGACGGGCGGCGGCTCAGCGACCCGGAGAGTCCAGGTCCTGGCCTCGCTTGAGCCCCAGCACCTCCGCGGCCGCGAAAGTCTCGCCACTGGGGCGTCGCGCGTAGTGCGGGGTGAGCAGCGCGTCCAGTTCGTCGTGCGTGAAGGCGTCCTGCTTGGTGTCGAACTTGGCGGCCACCCGCGGGCGTTCGACGATCGCGACCATGCCGCCGTGCACCACGAGAAGCTGCCCGTTGATGTGCGCGGCCGCCGGTGAGGCCAAGTAGCCGACGAGCGGGGCGACATGCTCGGGGGCGAGGGGGTCGAGGCCCTCGTCCGGGGCGGAGAGGCCCGCGAAGACGTCCTCGGTCATCCGGGTGCGGGCGCGTGGGCAGATGGCGTTGGCCGTCACGCCGTACTTCGCGAGGGCGAGCGCCGTGGACGTGGTCAGGCCGACGATTCCGCCTTTGGCCGCCGCGTAGTTGGGCTGTCCGGCCGATCCCGCGAGGTACGCCTCGGACGAGGTGTTCACGATCCGCCCGTACACCGGTCCGTCCGCCGTCTTGGACCGCGCCCGCCAGTGCACGGACGCGAAGTGGGTGGTGTTGAAGTGCCCTTTGAGATGGACCCGGATGACGGAGTCCCACTCGTCCTCGGTCATCGAGAAGACCATCCGGTCCCGCAGGATGCCCGCGTTGTTGACCAGGATGTCCAGCTTGCCGAACTCGGCGACCGCCGACTCGACGAGGGCGCGGGCCTGTTCGTGGTCGGAGACGTCCCCGGTGTGGGCGACCGCGCTGCCGCCCGCCGCGCGGATCTCGGCGGCGACCTGCTCGGCGGGTGCGGCGGACGCCTCACCGGACCCGTCCCGGCCGGGCTGTCCGTAGTCGTTGACGACGACGGCCGCGCCGAGGCGGCCGAGTTCCAGCGCCTCGGTCCGGCCGAGCCCGCGGCCGGCCCCGGTGACGATCGCGGACAGCCCCTCAAGTGGCAGTGACATCAAAGTCCCTTCGGCCGGCGGCAGGGTGTCAGATCTCGATGCACGTACGCAGCGCGACACCCGTCCGCATCTGGTCCAGCGCCTCGTTGATCTCGGCCAGCGGCACCCGGTGGGTGATCAGGCTCTCCAGGTCGATGCGGCCGGCCCGCCACAGCGCGATGGTCCGCTCGTACGACCGCAGGACGTCGCCGCCGCCGTACATCGAGGGCAGGATCCGCTTCTCGTCGAAGAACAGCTCGAACATGTTGAGCTGGAGGAAGTCGTCCATGGCGCCCGCGCCGACGACGACGAGGGTGCCGCCGCGCCGGGTGTTCTCGTACGCCGTCCGTGCCGTGGCCGACCTGCCGACGACCTCGAAGACGTAGTCGAAGCCCTCGCCCGCGGTCACCGACTGCTTGGCGTCCGGGAGTTCGTCCGGCGAGACGGCCTTCGTGGCGCCGAACCTGAGCGCGGCCTCGCGGCGCGAGGCGACCGGGTCGACGGCGACGATCTCGGCGGCGCCCTTGAGCCGGGCGCCCTGGATGGCGGAGATGCCGACGCCGCCGCAGCCGATGACGGCGACCGACGAACCGGCTTCCACGTCGGCGGTGTTGAGCGCGGCGCCGAGGCCGGTGGTGACGCCGCAGCCGATGAGGGCGGCGATGTCGAAGGGCACGTCGTCGGGGATCGGCACGGCGCAGCCCGCGTCGACGACGACCTCCTCGGTGAAGGTGCCGGTGCCCGCGAAGCCGAAGACGTCACCGCCGGGACGCCTGAAGTTGGGCGTGCCCGCGTTCATGAACCCGGCCAGGCACAGTTCGGTCTGGCCGCGCCTGCAGGCGGGACAGACACCGCAGGCGGGCAGCCAGCAGACGACGACGCGGTCGCCGGGCTTCAAGTGGCTCACGCCGTCGCCGACTTCGAGGATCTCGCCCGCTCCCTCGTGGCCGGGCACGAACGGCGCGGGCTGCGGCAGGACACCGCTCATCGCGGACAGGTCCGAGTGGCACAGCCCGGTGGCCCGCACCCGGATCCTCACCCGGCCCGGGCCGAAGCCCACCGCCTCGACGTCGTCGAGTACTTCGAGCTTGTCCTGCCCGATCTCGTGCTGTACGGCTGCGCGCATGGTGCGGCTCCCCTCAGGAACGGTCTGGGCTCATGAGTGTTCGACGATGGTGTCGGCCAGCACCGGCGCGTCGTCCCGCTCCACCGCGCTCACCGCCACCTGGACCCCGCCCTCCCGCCGCCACATCCGGATGCGCAGGGTCTCGCCCGGGAAGACGACCCCGGCGAAGCGCGTCGTGTACGAGCGGACGCGCGCCACGTCGCCGCCGAGGACCGTGTCGACGACCGCCTTGAGGGTCATCCCGTAGGTGCACAGGCCGTGCAGGATCGGCCGGTCGAACCCGGCGAGCTTGGCGAACTCGGGGTCGGCGTGCAGGGGGTTCCAGTCACCGGAGAGCCGGTACAGCAAGGCCTGGTCCTCGCGGATCGGACGCTCGACCGTCCTGTCCGGCGGGCCCGTCGGGTCCTCCAGCCGGGTGGAGGGGCCGCGGTCGCCGCCCCAGCCGCCCTCTCCCCGTACGAAGATCTGGGCGTCGTTCGTCCACAACGGGCCGTCGGCGTCGGCGACTTCGGTGCGCATGACCAGGATCGCCGCCTTGCCCTTGTCGTAGACGGCGGCGATCCGTGCGGTGGCGCTCGCCGTGCCCTCGACGGGGATCGGGCGGTGCACCTCGATGCTCTGCCCGCCGTGCAGTACGCGGGCGAGGTCGACGTCGACCCCGGGCATGGACAGGCCGCCGATCACGCCCGGTGAGCCGGCGCCCGCGACGGTGGCGAAGCTGGGCAGCACATGCAGCCGGGACTCAAGGGTGTAGCGCAGCTCGTCGGGGTCGGTCGCGGGGGTGCCGGCGCCCAGGCCCAGATGGTAGAGCTGGACGTCCTTGTGACCCCAGGTGATCTCGCCGGTCCTGGGGGCTGCGGCGACGGCCTTGGCGGCGTCAATGGGCATGGGGCTCCTGATCGGTAGCACGAAACCGGTTGCACAAAAGACCTCGGTGCGGCCGTCCGCACCGTCGGCCGCACCGAGGTCGACACGGGGCCGTGGAACCCGCCCGTTCTAGAACGCGTTCCAGTCCGGCGACCCCCTGTATAGCCGAGCGCCTCCTACTTGTGAAGACCTGACACTACGTCAGCTCAGGGTCGTCGGACAGTCGTTCACCCCCTGGCGACCGGCACCCGTGACATTTGTCCCGGCCGACTCCGTACAAGCGCATCTGCCGCGGCCCCTCCCGCCGTTCGTACCGTCGTAGCCATGACACAGGCAACGGGGACGACGGGGAAAACGCGGGCGACGCGGACGACGAGCGCGATGGGGATATCGGGGGCTGCGGAGACTACGGGGGCTGTGGGGGCAAGTGGGATGCCGTCGGCCGTGTGCTTCCGGGGGGCGGTGAAGGCCTTCGGCGCGGTGCGTGCCGTGGACGGTGTGGATCTGGACATCGCGGCCGGCGAGACGGTCGCTCTGCTCGGGCGCAACGGGGCGGGCAAGTCGACCGCGATCTCCTTGCTGCTCGGCCTGAACGAGCCCGACGAGGGCTCGGTCTCGCTCTTCGGCGGGCGCCCGGAGCAGGCCGTGCGCGCCGGGCGGGTGGGCGCCATGCTGCAGGAGACGCGGCCGGTGCCCCGCGTCACCGTCCGCGAACTGGTCTCCTTCGTGGCCGGCCGCTATCCGGCACCGCTGCCGGTCGACGAGGCCCTGGCGCTCGCGGGCATCACGGAGCTGGCGGGGCGGCGCGCCGACCGGCTCTCGGGCGGCCAGGCGCAGCGGGTGCGGTTCGCGGTGGCGCTCGCCGGGAACCCCGCGCTGATCGTGCTCGACGAGCCGACGGCCGCGCTGGACGTGGAGGCGCGGCACGCGTTCTGGGAGTCGATGCGGGGGTACGCGCGGCGCGGCCACACCGTGCTGTTCTCCACGCACTACCTGGAGGAGGCCGACGCGCACGCCGACCGGATCCTCGTCATCGACCGGGGCCGGATGGTGGCCGACGGGACCGGCGAGCAGCTCAAGCGATCCGTCGGCGGCAACCTGGTCTCCTTCGACCTCGCGGGCCGCCCCACGGAGGGGCTGGCCCTGCTGCCCGGGGTGGTCTCCATGGAGGTGCGCGGGGACCGGGCACGGCTGCGCAGCGACGACTCCGACGCGACGGTGATCGCGCTCGCGGAACTGGGCGCGATCCGTGCCCTGGAAGTGACCCCCGCGTCGCTGGACGACGCCTTCCTGGCCCTCACCTCGACTGCGCTGGAGACGGTGTGATGCTCGACTATCTGCGACTCGAAGTACGCCGGACGCTGCGCGACACCGGCTTTGTGATCGGCGGCATCGCGATGCCGGTCATGATGTATCTGCTCTTCACCAACCTCGGTGAGAACGAGAGCAGTTGGAAGACGGCCTCCATGGTCGGCATGGCCGCGTACGGCGCGGTCGGCTCGGCCCTGAACACCGGGGGCGGCGTCGCCGAGGACAAGGGGATCGGCTGGCTGCGGCAGCTGCGGGTCACCCCGATGACCCCGCGCGAGGTGGTACTCGGCCGGGCGCTGACCGGCTCGGTGACCGTGCTGCCCGCGATCGCCGCGGTGCTGGTGGCGGGCGGCCTGGTCAACGGCGTACGCCTGGACGCCTGGCAGTGGGCGGCGATCACGGCGCTGCTGTGGCTCGGTTCGATCCCCTTCACCCTGCTCGGTCTCGGCAACGGCTACCGGCTGACCCCGCAGACGACGGGCGTCGCGAACATGGTGTGCAACCTGGGGCTCGCGGTCGTCGGCGGCCTCTGGTTCCCGCTCGCCCTGTTCCCCTCCTGGCTGCGCTCGCTGGCCGTCTACACACCCGCGAACCGCTTCGCCCAGCTCGGCACCTCGGTCGCCGACGGGCGCGCCCCGGCCCTCGGGGCGGTCGTCGTGCTCACCGCCTGGCTGCTGGCCTTCGGCTCGTACGCTGTGGTCTCGTACCGCAGGGCCACGCGGACCGTCTGAACGGGAACGGGGAACAGCGACATGTCCTGGTTGCGAAAGGCATCCTGCAGGATCAACGCCTGGCGGGATGCACGGGCGGCGTGGAAGGCCGAGTGGGAGCCGCAGCGGGCCGCGCTCCGGGCCGCGCGGCGATCCGGGGAACACTCCGGCGGCCGTTTCGGTGGCCGGTCCGGTGAGACGAAGCCCGAGGAGATCGGCCCGCCGCCCAACGGCTTCGCGCTGCTGCCCTGGCTCCTGATGGGCATGGGCGCCTTCTCCAACCTCTTCCAGGACAAGACGGCGAACCCCTGGATCGGCGGCCTGGGCCTGCTCACCTTCAACTCCCTCTACATCTACGTGGTCTTCCGCGCCTTCGTGAAGAAGACCCGCCAGGCGACCTCCACCCGGGTGGCGCTCGTCCTGCTGGGCGCGGTGACATGCGCCCTCGCCATCGGCTACGGCGGCAGCTGGCTGCTGTTCTTCCCGCTGCTGGGCCTCGCGACGGGGGCGACCGTCCGGGGGCCGTGGCTGGGCAGGACCGGTCTGGCCCTGACCGTGCTCGCCGGGTCCGTCTCCGCCGTCCGCGAGGGCTGGGACGCGATCAACATCGCGTACGGCACCTTCCTCTCGACGATGGTGACGGCGGCGATCCTGTCCTTGTCGGAGGCCGTACGGGAACTGCGCGCCGCCCGCGAGGAGTTGGCCCGGCGCGCCGTCGAGAAGGAGCGCCTGCGCTTCTCCCGCGACCTGCACGACCTGCTCGGCCACACCCTCTCGGTGATCGTGGTCAAGTCGGAGGCCGCCCGCCGACTGGCCCCCCGCGACCTGGAGGCGGCCCTCCTCCAGGTCAGCGACATCGAGTCGGTCGGCCGCCAGGCGCTCACGGAGATCCGCGAGGCGGTCACCGGCTACCGCGAGGGCAGCCTCGCCACGGAACTCGACCGCGCCCGCTCGGCGCTCTCCGCGGCGGGAGTCGACCCCGTCGTACGCCAGTCGGGCCCGCCCCTCGGCCCCCAGACCGAGGCCCTGCTGGGCTGGGTGGTCCGCGAGGCGGTCACCAACGTCCTGCGGCACAGCGCCGCGACCCGCTGCGAGATCACCGTCGGCGGCACGCCCGGCCACGTCCGGCTGACCGTCACCGACAACGGCACCGGCGCCCCCACCCTGCCCACCGCCGAGGGCATCGGCGGCACGGGCCTCAAGGGGCTCACGGAACGCCTCGCGGCAGCCGGCGGTTCCCTGGACTCGGGCCCGGGCCCCCGAACCGGATTCCGGGTGACGGCGGAACTCCCGGTGGAGACGGCCGACGCTTCGACACACACGGCAGAAGCCCGAGTGACCCCGAAGGCCCCTGCCCTCGGCCCGTGAACGACCCCGCGGCCCCCTACCCTTGGCCCGTGAACGAGATGCCCCGGGATCACCGTCCCGCCAAGTCCATCAGAGTGCTGCTCGCCGAGGACCAGGGGATGATGCGGGGCGCTCTCGCGCTGCTCCTCGGGATGGAGCCGGACATCGAGGTCGTGGCGCAGGTGGGGACCGGGGACGCGATCGTGGACACGGCGGTCGTGCACCGGCCGGACGTGGCGCTTCTTGACATCGAACTGCCGGGGATGAGCGGGCTGGACGCGGCCGCCGAGCTGCGCGAGCAGGCGCCGGACTGCCGGGTGCTGATCCTCACCACCTTCGGGCGGCCCGGGTATCTGCGCCGGGCCATGGAGGCGGGGGCCGCGGGGTTCCTCGTCAAGGACGGACCCGTGGAGGAGCTCGCCGAGGCGATCCGACGGGTGCTGACCGGCGAGACGGTCATCGATCCGGCGCTCGCCGCGGCCGCGCTGAGCGCCGGCCCCAATCCGCTCACCGCCCGCGAGTGCGACGTACTGAAGGCCTCCGTGGACGGGGCCACCGTCGCCGACATCGCGGACAAGCTCCACCTCTCCGAGTCGACGGTACGCAACTACCTCTCCTCCGCCATCGGCAAGACGGGCACCCGCAACCGCATGGAGGCGATGCGGGAGGCCCGGCAGCAGGGCTGGCTCTGACGCCGGGCCGGCCCCCACCCCCGTAGGGAACCGGCCGCCGCTCCTGCCGTCCACCGAGCCCGCCGCTACTTGGTCACCTCCGTCTTCTCGTACGTCTTGCCCTCCGGCGCGAGGCAGACGAACCAGTTGGACGGGGAGCCGCCGGCCGGACGGATGTAGGGCTGGAAGTCGCGGGTGAAGCCGCGGTTCCTGGGCGCCAGGGGGGCGGTCTGGCTCGTGCCGTCCTTCCAGGTGCAGGTGACCTGGTGGGCGGTCCTGGCGACGCGGCCGATCACGAGACGCTGGTCGGAGTCGTCCGTAGCGGTCTTGTTGGACTGCAGGGGAAGAGCGACGGACTGGAGGTCCGTGCCCGAGTCGGTGTCGCCCTTCGTGAACTCCCCCCACGTCTTCGTCCACTGCTCGTCGCCCAGGATCAGGTGGACGAAGAACAGGTGCCTGCCGATGAGGTCGGAGGCGGTCTTCGCCCCCGACTCCCCCCTGTTCCCGAACTCGCCCAGTGCCTCCAGCTGTCCCTGCGCCTCCACGTCGTTCCTGGCCGTCCCCCATACGTCGATGGTGACCCGCCACTCCTTGCCGTGGTCGGTCCCGTACGCCAGCGTCGTGCGCTGCGGTGCGTACACGTGCCGCTGCTCGGCGGTCGGGGGCCGGTTGGCCGTCGTTGCCACCCGGCCGCCGTCGCCGCCGAATCCACCGGCCAGCGCGAGCGTTCCCGTCGAACCGGCGATCACCACGGCGACGGCTGTCGCGACCAGGTAGCGGCGGGCCCTGCGGCGACGCCCGCCGCGGACCACCTGCTGATAGGGGGCTATACCGATCTCGACCTCGTCCGCCGCGTCGGCCAGCAGAAGGGCGATGTCCCTGTGCGTCATCTCGTGGCTCGTCTCTCGGTCCTCGCTCATCACGTGCGCCCTCCGTTCGTCACCATGTCGGCCAGCCCCGGTATGGCACGGAGTTTCGCGATCCCCTTGGCCGCGTTGCTCTTCACCGAGCCCACCGAGCAGCCCATCGCCTCCGCCGTCTGTGTCTCGCTCAGGTCCTCCCAGTACCGCAGCACCACCGCTTCGCGCTGCCTCGGCGGCAGCTGGGCGAGCGCCTTCAGCAGGGCGCTGCGGTCGTCGGCCTGGGCGATGCGGTCACCGGTGTCGGGCAGCTCGTGCGTCAGGCCCGAGTCGTCCTTCGGTGCCAGGAACTCCTTGAGGCGCCTGCGGTGTCTGCGGGCGTGCCCGTTGATCATCACGCGCCGTACGTACGCCTCCGGGTCGTCGGCCGAGGCGACCCTGCGCCACGCCACGAAGACCTGTTCGAGCGTGGACTGGACCAGGTCCTCGGCGGCGTGCTGCTCCCCCGTGAGGAGAAACGCCGTACGCATCAGCCGCGGCCAGCGGCCGATGACAAAGCTCTGGAACTCGTCGTCCAAAGCCACCTTTCGATCCCCCATGGGCACCTCCTAGATGTCTAAAGGAGTCCATGGGCCGCGGATTTCGTTGCCTCTCCCCGCGAGCATTTTCACGCCTGTCGCGCGGACACCCCTCGCGGCAGCCACAGCAGCATCAGCACCGCCCCGCCCAGCAGGACGCCACCGCCCGTGCGGAACGCCAGCGCGTACCCCTCGGTCAGCGCCTCGGCCGACGTACCGCCCGCTGTACGGGCCGCCGCGATCGTCGACATGATCGCGAGGCCGAGCGAGCCGCCCATCGTGCGGGAGGTGTTGACCAGGCCCGACACCAGCCCGGCGTCCCCGGCCCGGGCGCCCGCGGTGGCGAGCGAGGCGAGCGGTGTCGCGCCCAGGCCCGCGCCCGTCATCATCAGGATGCCCGGAAGCATGATCGTGGTGACGTAGGCGCCGTGCGCGGTCATCGTCGACTGCCAGCCGAACCCGGTGGCGGCCACCAGCGTGCCGATGACCGCGACGTTGCGTGCGCCGATCACCGGCATGAGCCGGGGCGCGAGCTTGGAGCCGAGGACCACGGCGAGGGAGCTGGGCGCGAGGGCGAGACCGGCGCCGAGCGGGGAGTAGCCGAGCACGTTCTGCGCGTACAGGGTCATGAAGAACCACATGCAGAACATCGCGGAGCCGCACAGGAACATCGCCGCGTTCGCCGACGACACCGCGCGCAGCCGGAACAGGTTCAGCGGCATCAGGGGCGCCCTGGTCCGCGCCTCGACGGTCAGGAACAGCCCGATGAGGCCGAGTCCGGCGACCAGCGGCACGAGGGTCGCGGCCGCCGCCCACCCCTCGGCCTCGGTCTGCGCGATGCCGTACGCGAGGGTCGCGAGCCCTGCCGTCACCAGCAGTGCGCCCGGCAGGTCGAGCCGCCGTCCGTCACCGGCCCGGCTCTCCATCAGCCACCGGGCCGCCCCGGCCAGCACCACGGCGCCCACGGGCACGTTGATGAGCAGGACCCATCGCCACGACAGTCCGTCGACGAGCAGTCCGCCGACGAGGCCGCCCGCCGCACCGCCCCCGGCGCCGACCGCGGTCCAGGTCGCGATGGCCCGCGCGCGTGCGGCACCTTCCGGTACGGCCGAGGTGACGATCGTCAGCGTCGAGGGCGCGAGCACCGCCGCGCCCAGCCCCTGCACACATCGGGCGACCAGCAGCTGCCAGCCGTCCTGGGCCAGTCCCCCGCCGAGCGAGGCCAGTGTGAACAGGGCGAGCCCGACGAGGAACATCCGCTTGCGCCCGTAGAGGTCACCGGCGCGTCCGCCGAGCAGCATGAACCCGGCGAAGGCGATCGCGTACGCGTTGACGACCCACTGCAGGCCCGGCGCGCTCAGGCCCAGGTCGGCACGCATCGACGGCAACGCCACGTTGACGACGGACACGTCGAGGACGACGAGGAACTGCCCCGCACAGGCGAGCGCGACCACCACCCAGGCCGGTGGCGCGGTGCGCGGGGGTATTCGGGTGTCTTCGGCGGCTCGGAGCATGGACGTCATGCTCTCAACCGTCCGACACTCCTGGCATCAGGATTTCGCCGCAATCACAGCTCGGCCGCCGGTCCTAGGTCCCGGCGGCCGCGCGACCTAGGTCCCGGCGGCCGCCGCGATGTCCAGTGCCGCGATGTACCCGAACGTCATCGCGGGGCCGATCGTCGAGCCCGCGCCGGCGTAGCTGTGGCCCATGACGGCGGCGCTGGCGTTGCCGGCGGCGTACAGGCCGGGGATCACCGAGCCGTCCGCCCGCAGCACGCGGGCGCGGGCGTCCGTGCGCAGGCCGCCCTTGGTGCCGAGGTCGCCGGGCACGATCCTGAACGCGTAGTACGGGGCCAGCCACAGGGGCGCCAGACAGGAGTTGGGGAGGATCGCGGGGTCGGTGTAGTAGTGGTCGTACGCGCTGTCGCCGCGGTGGAAGTCGGTGTCCTTGCCGTTGAGGGCAAGGGAGTTGAAGCGGTTGACGGTGGCGCGCAGGGCGGCGGCGGGGACACCGATCTGCCCGGCCAGCGCGTCGAGGGTCCAGGCCTTGTGGGCGGCGCCGGAGTCGTACCAGGTGTCGGGGAACGTGAAGGTCGGGGCGACGTCCTTGAAGAGGTAGCGGTTGCGGTAGTTCTGGTCGACGATCAGCCAGGCCGGGATGTCGGGGGCGGCGGCGTTCTTCTCGTACATGATGTGGACGACGTCGCTGTAGGGGGCGGCCTCGTTGACGAAGCGGGCTCCCGCCGCGTTGATCAACAGGCCGCCGGGCAGGGTCCGTTCGGCCAGGCAGAAGTACGGGTCCCCGGGCAGCGGGATCGCCGGGCCCCACCAGGCGTCGTCCATCAACGCCAGTGCGCCGCCCGCCCGTTCGCCGGCCCGGATGCCGTCGCCGGTGTTCTCCTTGGCGCCCACCGTCCATTCCGTGCCGATGGGCTGACGCTGGTACTGCGCGCGCATGGCCGCGTTGTGCTCGAAGCCGCCGGAGCCCACGACGACGCCGTGCCGGGCCCTGAGCAGACCTGCGGCGCCGTTCCTGGTCACCACCGCGCCGGTGACGGCACCGTTCTCCGCATACAGGTCCGTGAGCGGGGTGTTCAGCCATACGGGCACCTGGGCGGCGAGCAGCCCGGCGCGCAGTCCGGCCGCCAGCGACTGGCCCATGGTGAGGGGCTTCTGGCCGAGCAGCGCGGCCTTGGTGCCGCGCGCCAGGCACTCGGTGGCGACGGCGAGGCCCTTCGTGCTGACGGCGGACAGGGCGAGCCACTTGTAGTCGGCGCTGAAGACGACCATGCCGGAGGGGACGGCCAGGTACGGCGGGTTGAGATGGGCGAGTTCGGCGCCGAGGATGTTCCCGTCGAGCTGGTCGGGTTCGATGGAGCGGCCGTTCGGCAGACCGCCGGGCAGCTCGGGGTAGTAGTCGCTGTACCCCTCCATCCAGCGGAACCTCAGCGGGCTGTTGGCCAGGACGAACGAGATCATGGCGGGCCCGTGCCCGAGGAAGGCCTGCTGCCGGTCGGTGGAGACGTCCGCTCCGACCACGGCCGCGAGATAGGCGGCCGCCTTGGCCGGGGTGTCGGGGACTCCGGCGGCCAGGATCACCGGGTTGTTCGGGATCCAGACGCCCGCGCCCGAACGGGCCGCCGACCCTCCGAAGGTGGCTGCCTTCTCCACGACGACGCAGCTCAGCCCGTGTTTCGCCGCCGTGAGCGCGGCGGTCATCCCCGCTGCGCCGGAACCGATCACCACGACGTCGTAGGTGCCGAGGAGCGGAAGGTCGGCCGCGTCGGCGGTCCCCGCGGCCGCCGGGAGTGCGGCGGCGACGAGACGGTTGGCGAGGTCCGCCGCGGGCGCGTCCAGGGCCCCCGAGCGCGGGACGCCGAGGTGGGCATG